>JAKFVZ010000260.1 GCA_021732965.1 Reyranella sp. | reverse complement strand
CCACCGCTCAGGCCTTTGCGGCGGCCGCGAAGGCCTGAGCGGTGGCGAGTCCCGAGCGCGGATGCGTGAACAGGCCTTGCGGGCCCGAGATCGCGAGCGAGACCGGCACGAAGGACGGATAGAGCGCGGAAGAACCTGCGATCGGCAGGGCCTCCGTTGCCGCGAACGTGTCGTTGACCAGCGCGAACGTGTAGCCGTCGGGCTGGGCGCGCGAAGCCGCGAGTGTGCCGACGCGGCCCGAGCCGCCTCCGACATTCTCGACGATCACCGTCTGGCCCAGTTGCGCCCCGAGCGGCGCCTGGATCACACGGGCGAAGAGATCGACGCCGCCGCCCGGCGGCCACGGCACGACGATCTTCACGGAGCGGTTGGGATAGGCCTCCTGGGCACGCACGACGAAGGGGGCGGCAAGAGTGGCGCCGGCGAGGCCGGCCATCAGAGTACGTCGCTTGAACATGACTTCTCCGTTCGCCGCCGCATGAAAGCGGGGCGTTGGTTCGATTGATGTGTCGGGATCAAAGAGCGTCGCGCGTCAGCGTCGACACGAATGGAGCGAGGAAGGAGAAACGATCATGTCCTGAAGCTGGCAGCGACGCGCTTCAGGAGCAATGAAACGGGTTCGTCGATTTGAGTCGCAACGGGAAACGAAACTTCTGCGCGCGCGCCGTCTTGCGAGAAGCGTTGTGCGACGTGCCTACTTTGGCGCGGAAGCGTTCACCAGGACCGGCGTGCCTCGCGATTGCGCCGCGAACAGGCGCTTCAGGTTTTCGACCTTGGGCCGGTCGTGAATATAGATGTAGGGCTGATTGGGATGCAGCGTCGCATAGTCCTGATGATATGCCTCGGCCGGATAAAAGGCTGCCAGGTCGTCGACCCTGGTGGCGATGCGTTTCCTGAAGACGCCGGCCTTGTCGAGTTGCGCGATGTACGCCTCGGCGACGCGGCGCTGCTCGGGACCGGCGACGAAGATCGCCGAACGGTAATGCGGGCCGACATCGGGCCCCTGCCGGTCGAGTTCCGTCGGGTCGTGAGCCACCGAGAAGTAGATCTGCAGGATCGTGCCGTAGCTGACCACGGCGGGATCGAACGTCACCTCGACGACCTCGGCATGGCCGGTCCGCCCGGAACTCACCAGCGGATAGGTGGCGCTTTCCTTCGTGCCGCCGGCATAGCCCGAGACGGCGCGGCTCACGCCCTTGACGTGCTGGAACACCGCCTGGACGCCCCAGAAGCAGCCGCCGGCCAGCACGACGGTCTCGCTCGCTCCGGCCGGAGCCGCCGGCCGATCGAGAGCCGGCGCCGGAATGACGACGGCCTGACCTGCCCTCGCCGAGGCGCCCATCAGCAGGAAGCCGAGTGGGACGAGCAAGAGGGATAGCAGGTGTCGCAGCATCGCTCTCTCCACTATCCGAACGTCAGTGCGGCACGACCGTCCGGCCCAGCACGACGTCTTCATAGACATGCAGCGACGGCAGGCCGCCCGTGTGAATGAACAGCACCTTCGCGTTGGGCTTGAAATGGCCCTGGCGCGCGAGGCCGATCAGGCCGGCCATGATCTTCCCGGTATAGACCGGGTCGAGCAGGATGCCTTCGGTGCGGGCCAGCATCTGCACGGCCTCGATCATCTTCTTGTTCGGCACCGAGTATTTCGGCTGCCAGTAGCCGCCGAAGCTCTTCACCGCCGACGCCGGCACCTTGATGTCGAGGCCCAGCAGGTCGACGACCGCCTGCGCTTCCTTCAGCACCAGCGGCTCCTGGTCGGCGGGATCGCGGCTGACGCCGACGCCGATCAGCGGGACCTTGATGTTGTTGCCGAGGAAGCCCGCGACCATGCCGCCATGCGTGCCCGAGCTGCCCGATCCCACCACCACGGCGTCAGGCGAGAAGCCCATGTCGAGCCACTGGACCTGCATCTCCTGCACGCAGGCGACGTAGCCCAGGCCGCCGATGGCGTTGGAGCCGCCGCCGGGGATCACGTAGGCCTTGCGGCCCAGCGAAGCCACTTCCTGCGCCACGCGCGACATCGCCTCGCCCATGTTGGTGCCGCCCGGAACGACCGTGATCGCCTCAACGCCCATCAGCTCGAACATGAAGTTGTTGCCGCCGGCTTCCTTCTTGTAGCTGCCGGGCACGCGCTCCTCGATCACGAAGCGGCACTTCAGCCCTTCCTTGACGGCGGCCGAGAGCGTGATGCGGCAGTGGTTGGACTGCGGCGCGCCGCAGGTGACGAGCGTGTCGCAGCCCTGGGCGATCGCATCGCCCGCGAGGAACTCGAGCTTGCGCGTCTTGTTGCCGCCGGGGAACAGACCCAGCATGTCGTCGCGCTTGATCCAGACCTCGGGGCCGACGCCGCCGGGGCAGCTCGCGGCGAGGGCCTTGGTGAAATGCGGCAGGGGTTCGATGGGCGTGGGCGCGTTGGTGTAGATGCGACGGGGAAAACGAGACAGGTCCATTCAATCGACTCCAGAAAGAAAACGCGCCCTCGCCCGCCGCAGCCGGCGAGGTCCTCGGATCACTCGGTGATGACGCCGCAGGCGATGCGATCGCCCGCATTGCCGGTCGGGTCGGTTTTGTAGTCGTCCGGTCCCGCGTGAATGATGATCGCCGAGCCGTCGGCATCGAACACCGAATTGGGCTGTCCCTTGATCAACGAGATCATGTGGTTGGCGACATCGATCCTCAGTTCGCCATTGGCCGGGATGAAGAGGTTGGGCATGTCGCCGGCATGCGCGCCTTCAGCGGCTTCCATGCCGTGCTTCTTCGAGGCGGGGTTGAAGTGGCCGCCGGCGCTGGTGAAGGGCGCCTCGCACTTGCCGACAGCATGGACGTGGAAGGCGTGCTCACCCGGCGCCACACCCTTCAGGGCCATCTTGAGCAATACGCCATGCGGCGTCTGGATGAGCTGGACCGTGCCGACATCCTTGCCGGAGGCGTCCTTCAGCGCGGCCTTCGCCTTGGGGCTCTGCGCCTGGGCCGAAAAGGAGACGGCCATGCCGGCCATTGCGATCAGGCTGCACATCACGGGGGCGACACGCATCTTTCTCTCCTTCATGGGGGTTTCGGGGGCGCTACCCTACTCCAGGACCTTCGGCGGCCGGTAGAGCGGAAAGCCGTTGAAGGGCTTCGAATTATCGTGATCGGGCACCTGGTAGAAATTCGATTTGCCGGCGTTGTGCAATCCGCCGTCCACACGCAGCGCGATGCCGGTGACGTAGGCCGCCGCGTCGCTGAGCAGGTAGACGATGGCGGCGGCGATCTCCGACTCCGTACCGTGGCGCTTGGCCGGAATCCGGTCCTTCACCGAACGCAGCGCCTCATGCGCCCGCTCGGGATAACGGTCGAGCCCGGAGGAAGCGATGAAGCCCGGTATCACCGAGTTCACGCGGACGCCGGAATGCGCCCATTCGACCGACGCGGTGTAGGTGAAGTTGGTCTGACCGGCCCGGGCGGCGCCGTTATGGCCCATGCCGGGATTACCCATCTCGAAGTCGGCGCCGACATTCACGATGGCACCGCCCTGCGTCTCCATCGAGGCGAGATAGACCGCCTTGGACACGAGGAAGGTCGCGGTCATGTTGTTGGCGACGACCGCATTCCAGCCGTTGAGCGAGATGTCCTTAAGCTGGGCCGGGAACTGGCCGCCGGCATTGTTCACCAGCCCGTCGATCCGGCCGTCGCTCCAGTCCATGACACCGGCGATCGCCGCCTTGACCTCGTCCTCGCGGCGCAGGTCGGCGGAATGGATGAAGGTGTCGGGATCGCCCAGTTCCTCCTTCACCCGTTCGAGCTTCTCCCTCGTGCGACCGAGCAGCGCGACCCGGGCACCGAGCGACTTCAGCTCGTGTGCCGTGCAGCGACCGAGGCCCGAGCCGCCGCCTGTGACGATGACGGTCCTGCCGGCGAACAGGCCGGGGCGAAACACCGAATCGTAGCGCACGCGACTACTCGACCTTGATGTTGGCCGCCTTCACGACCTCGGCCCACTTCTTCATCTCCGAGCGCAGGAAGGCGGCCAGTTCGTCGGGCGTCGAGCCGATCGCGTCGGCGCCCAGATCGGCGAACTTCGCCTTCATTTCCCCGGCACGCATGATCTTCGCGATCTCCATGTGCAGGCGCGCGATCACCGCTGGCGGCGTGCCGGCGGGTGCGATCAGCGCGTTCCATTCGGAGATATCACAATCGGGCACGCCGGCCTCGGTCAGCGTGGGCACATCGGGCGCGGCGGGGGACCGCGCCGGGCTGGTGACGGCGAGCGGCCGCACGCGACCGCCGCGTGCCTGCGGCAGGGCGGCGCTCATGTTGCCGAAGTAGAATGGCACATGGCCCGCCGCGACGTCGGCCACCGCCAGCGCACCGCCCTTGTAGGGCACGTGCTGGATGTCGGTGCCGGTGCGCATCTTGAAGAGTTCGGCTGCGAGATGCTGGGCGCTGCCGTTGCCCGACGACGCATAGGAGAGTTTGCCCGGCTGTGCCTTGGCCAGCGCCACGAGTTCGGCCACGGTCTTCGCCGGGTGCGAGGGAGTGATGACCATCAGTTCCGGCACGGTCACGAGCAGCGAGACCGGCGCGAAATCCTCGGGCGTGCGAAACGGCATCTTTGGAAACAGCGACGGGTTCACCGCGTGGGCAAAAGCACCGATCAGCAGCGTGTGGCCGTCGGGCACGGCCTTGGCCACGATCTCGTCGCCGATCATGCCGCCGGCGCCGGGCTTGTTCTCGACGACGACCGTCTGGCCGAGAGCCTCCTGCAGCTTGGGCGCGATCAGCCGCGCCGTGGTGTCGGCACCGCCGCCAGCCGAATAGGGAACGATCAGCCGGATCGGCTTCGATGGATAGGCCTGGGCCCGCGCCGAGCCCGCTGCCAGGACCACCGCCGCCGTTGCGCCCAGAGCGCGCCGCCGTGAAAGCTTCATGTTTCCTCCCGACTTTCCTTCGGAAGAGCCTACACCCTAGCGGGCGCGCAACGCGAGGCGTCCGAGACGGCGTTGAAGCAGGCGCATCAGCGCGAAGCCGGCCTGCAGGGTGACGCCGAAGCAGAGGATACCGATGCCGAACAGGACCATCTTGTCGCCCAGTGTCGGCATCAGCTCCGCCTCGCGCAGGATGACGGCGATGCCCTCCGGCACGCCGATGGCCGCGCCGGCGCTCGACGACATGACCAGCACGAAAAAGGCGCGCGTCACGTTGGGCAGGAACAGAAGCGCACCGAGCGGCGAGCCGTCGCGCAACTGGCGAAGCGCCTCGCCGCCATTGTCGGCCACGTAGGCGGCGGCATAGGGCACCAGCGAGAGGGCCACCGTCATGATGCCCGACGGTGCGACCGGAATCCCGAACAGGGTCGCATCCGACGGGATGATGTTCAGCAGGAAGAACATGACGACGAAGGTCGGCGCCGCACGCATCAGGCCGATCAGCGTCGTGGCGACCGCGCCGCGCACGCCGCCCGCCAGCTTTGCCAGGGTGAGCAGGCCGCCGACGGCAAGTCCGATCAGCAGGGCGATGGCGGCGATCTGGAAGTTGACCACCATGCCGGCGAGGAGCTGCGGCACGAAATCGGGCGAAATCCTGCTCATGCCGTCACCATCTGCCGGCGCTCGAGCCAGACCCGGAGCTTGTCGCACAGCCAGACCACCACGATCACCACGCAGACATAGAAGACCAGCAGCAGCGAGTAGGTGCTGGCCCGGCCGCTGGCGAAGGAGGTGATGTCGGTCAGCGCACTCAGCAGTTCGGGGGCGCCGATGAAGCTCGCGATCGGTGTGCCCTTGGCGGCATTGACCAGGAAGGACACGATCTGCGTCGCCGAACGGCTGACGGCACGGCCGAAAAGTTCGGTGGTGGGCGCGGGCGGCCCTCCCCGCTCCGTCCTGAGCGTATGCATCGCTTCGGCGATGGCCTGGCCGGCATTGGCCCCGTTCATGAGGCCGAGAGCGACGATCGCCGCGCCGATGGCGACGGCCGACGAATACGGAAACAGCGCCAGCGCGACGGCGGCGGAAATGACGAGCGTCAGCACGACCGGCGAAGACTGCAGGACGACCGTGAGCGCCCGCGCCGGCCATCGCAACAGGAACGAGCGCGAACTCTGCAACGCGCCGAGAATGAGCGCGAAGAGCAGTGTCGCCACCAGGGCGCCGGCCACGAGGACCAGCGAGTTGATGATGCCCGCCTTGAACAGCGACCAGGCCGGCATGGTCTTGAACATCGGAAACTGCACGGCGATGCCGGTATGCTTCTGGATCCAGCCTTCGAAGGCCGCCACCTGGGCCGCGATCGGCGTCGGCTCCAGGACGCTGCTGAGCGGCGGCAGGACGCAGGCGGGATTGCTGGCGCCGGTATCGGTATTGCACTCGGGCCTGTTCCATACCGCGCGCTGGCGCTGCAGGAAGCCGAGGCCGATGCGGTTCTCCTTCGCGATGTCGAGGAAGATCCCGTCGCGATGGAAGATCTGGCTCGTGAGATCGAGTACCCGGGCCAGCCTGTCGCTGCCGCTCAACGCCACCGCCATGCCCCACGGCAGCTGCGCGAAGCCGAACTTCCTGTCGTAGCTGCCGGCGAAGGCAGGGTCGGTGAAGTAATAGTCGAAGAAGCTGTCGTCCTGGGCAGCCAGGGTGCAGGTCTCGTCGCGCAGCCTGTCCGGCAGCACGCCCGCCTCGTCGAACAGCATCAGACGGGCATTGTGCGAGACGATCTGGGCGTTGGAGCCGTTGCCGATCGTGACGCAGATCGTGCGGCTGGCGACGTCGGGCCAGCCCCCGATCGCGAGACCTTTCGGTCCGACGATGATCGTCTCCGACTGGTAATAGTGCGGACGGATGAAGCGCACCTGGCCGTCGCGCTGCGCGTTGTGGCCCATGGTGGCGATGGTGAGGTCGATCTTGTCGTCGGCGAGCAGCGGAATGCGGCTCGCGGCATTCACGCGCGTGAAGACCGGCTCGACACCGAGATGCTTTGCCAGCCCGCGGGCGACGTCGACGTCGTATCCCAAACGCTCGCTGCCCTCGCGCGTCCCGAACAGAGGATAGTACTCACGGATGCC
>JAKFVZ010000383.1 GCA_021732965.1 Reyranella sp. | reverse complement strand
CCCGCCCCTCGACGCGGCGCCTGGTTCCGCATACACCACACGAAAATCAGGAAGCCCGTGACCGCCCGCCTCTATCTCATCTCGCCCGCCCGCATCGAGCATCCCTCGATCTTCGCCGACGAACTGCGCGCCGCTCTCGACGGCGGCGACGTTGCGGCTTTCCAGCTCCGGCTGAAGGACGTTGCCGACGACGAGATCGCCCGTGTCACCGACACGCTGCGGCCGATCTGCCAGCAGCGCGACACGGCGCTGATCATGAACGACCGGCCCGACCTGGCGGTTAAGCTCGACTGCGACGGCGTGCATGTCGGCCAGGACGACATGCCCTATGCCGAAGCGCGCCGGATCGTCGGGCCCAACCGTCAGGTGGGCGTCACCTGCAAGGCCTCGCGGCATCTCGCCATGGAGGCCGCCGAAGCCGGCGCCGACTACGTGGCCTTCGGTGCCTTCTTCCCATCGAGCACCAAAGCGGTCACCACGCCCGCCGATGTCGAGATCGTCGAATGGTGGAGCGAGCTGATGCAGGTCCCCTGCGTCGCGATCGGGGGCATCACGGTCGAGAACTGCAAGCCGCTGCTCGTGGCGGGCGCCGACTTCCTCGCCGTGTCCGGCGGTGTCTGGAACCATAGCGACGGCCCCGAGGCGGCGGTCCGGGCCTTCAACGATCTCTTCTCAGCGCACGGGCAGCCATAGAACGTCCTCGATACGGGCCGCGCCGCTTGCCAGCATGACCAGGCGGTCGAAGCCGAGCGCGATGCCGGAGCAGTCCGGCAGGCCGTGATCGAGCGCGGCCAGGAAATCCTCGTCGACCGGCCAGCGCACACCGTAGAGCCGATCCTTCAGGTCCATGTCCGCTTCGAGACGTTCGCGCTGGATCCGCGGATCGGTGAGTTCGCCGAAGGCATTCGCCAGTTCGACGCCGCAGACGTACAGCTCGAATCGCTCGGCCACCCGGGAATCGCCTGGCTTGGCGCGGGCGAGCGCCGCCATCGAGATCGGGTACTCGCAGAGAATGGTCGGCCGGCCCATGCCCAGGCGCCGCTCGATCTTCTCGAACATGATGCGGAAGAAGACGTCTTCCCAGGTGTCGCCCGCATGCATCGCGACGCCGGAGGCTCCCGACAGCGCCTCGGCGTTGCCCATGGTCGCGAACAGGTCGACGCCAGCATGGCGAACGAAGGCATCGGCCACCGTGAGCCGCTCCGGCTCGGCCCGGGGATCGCAGACTTGCCCGTCCCACCCCAGTTGATCGACGCCGAGCGCGGCGAGCAGCGCGGCGCAGTCCGCCATGATCGCCTCGTAGCCCACGCCCGTGCGGTACCATTCGAGCATCGTGAATTCTGGATGGTGCAGCGCCGATCCCTCGGCATTGCGGAACACCCGGGCGAACTGGAAGATCCGGGGCAGCCCGCCCGCCAGCAGCTTCTTCATCGCGAACTCGGGCGAACTGTGGAGCCAGCGCTCGCGTGACTCGCCGTCGGGCAGCTCCCATTCGGTGGCAAAGCCGGTGAGATGGACTTCGGCGCCGGGCGCGGCCTGCAGGATCGGCGTTTCGACCTCGAGAAAACCTTCGCCGGCGAACCACTGCCGCATCGAAGCCTGCAGGCGCGCGCGCGCCTGAAGGTGCGGCAGGCGCCGCTCAAGCCTGTCGGGACGCCATTCGGTCATGTCCCACCTTCGCATGCCTGCGGCACGGCGTGTAGGATGTCGACATGACACCGAAGCAGGTCGATGCCTATTGCCGCAGGCTGCCGGCCGCCACACGGACCGTGCAGTGGGAAGGCGTCACCGTCTTCAAGGTCGGCGGCAAGATGTTCTGCCTGATCGGACCACCCGGCCATTCCGTCGCCCGCCTCTCCTTCAAGTGCCCGCCGGAGCATTTCGAGGCGCTGTCCCATGCAAAGGGGTTCAAACCAGCCCCCTACCTCGCCCGCGCCACCTGGGTTGCACTGGAGGACCCTGCGGTCCTGACGCCGGCCGAGACGAGGGCTTATCTGAAACAGGCGCATGCCGTCATTTCAGCAGGGCTTTCGAAGAAGAAGCAGGCCGAACTGGGCCTGAAATAGCCCCGGAACGCCTCCCGCCCGCCGGTTGCGACCCCCCGCTGCCTTTGATAGAAGGCCGCGCCGGCCTCGAACCGCTCCCGCGGACGAGGCCGAATTCCATTCATTCGAGACAGCGGTAAGGCCGGGTAACTCCATGAAAGTCCAAGTCAATTCGATCCGAGCCGGCAACGTCATCGAGTACAACGGCAAACTCTGGGTTGCCTCGAAGGTGCAGCATATCAGCCCCGGCAAGGGCGGCGCTTTCGTTGCCATCGAAGCCAAGGCGCTGCGCGAAGGCAACAAGCTGCAGGAGCGCTTCCGCTCGGGCGAGACCATCGAGCGCGTCCATATCGACGAGCGCGAGTGCACCTACCTGTTCAAGGACGAGGCCGGCTTCACGTTCATGGACAAGGAGACCTTCGAACAGCTCGTGGTCGGCGCCGACGTCCTCGACGAGGATCAGTCGCGCTGGCTGCAGGACGGCATGGAAGTGACCGTGTCGCTCTATGAAGGCACGCCGGTCGGCGCCGAGCTGCCGAAGACCGTCATTCTCGCCGTCACCGAGGCCGATGCCGTGGTGAAGGGCCAGACCGCCTCCTCCTCCTACAAGCCGGCCATCGTCGAGGGAGGCATCCGCGTGATGGTGCCGCCGCATATCGGCGTCGGCACCCGCCTGGTGATCAACACCGAGGAAGGCACCTACATGGAACGCGCCAAGGATTAGGCGCACACCCGTGGCCCTTCCCACCAACCGTCCCCCGAGAGAAACACCGGTCGCCCGCGTCGGCCGCGCCCCGATGGGCGAAGCGCGCGAGCGTTCGGGCCCGCCCGAGCGAAAGTCGCTGGCCGCACGCTCGGCCACCGTCACCGTCATGATCCGTGCCGCCTTTGCCGCGGCCAAGAGCCTGAAGCGCGACTTCGGCGAAGTCGAGCATCTGCAGATCTCCGAGAAGGGCCCCGGCGACTTCGTCAGCCACGCCGACATCAAGGCCGAGCGCACTCTGCGCACCGAGCTGTCGCGCGTCCGTCCCGACTATGGCTTCCTCGGCGAGGAAGGCGGCGAGACCAAGGGCGACGGCCGCAACCGCTGGATCGTCGATCCGCTCGACGGCACGACCAACTTCCTGCACGGCGTTCCCCACTTCGCCATCTCGATCGCCCTGGAGCGCGAGAAGGAGATCATCGCCGGCGTCATCTACCAGCCGATCTCCGACGAGCTGTTCTGGGCCGAGAAGGGCAACGGCGCCTATGTCGACACGCCGAATGCACGCTCGCGCCGCCTGCGCGTCTCGGGCCGCAAGGATCCGGCGCGGGCGCTGGTCGGCACCGGCATCCCGCATATCGGCAAGGGCAATCACGCCGCCTATCATGCCAAGCTGGCGGCCGTGACCGAGCGCACCGCCGGCGTCCGCCGCTGGGGCGCCGCCGCGCTCGACCTCGCCTTCGTGGCGGCCGGCCGCTACGACGCGTTCTTCGAGTTCGGCCTGGCTCCCTGGGACGTTGCCGCAGGGATCCTGATGGTGCGCGAGGCCGGCGGCCTCGTGGGCGACGTCGCGGGACAGCCCTACGAACTGGGCGGTCCGTCTCTTCTCGCCAGCAATTTCGGTCTGCGCGACGCCATGGTCGACATCCTGTCGAAGGCCTGACCGTTCGTCCGTGCGAATTCGTCCGCAGGCACGTCGCCGCCGGCGGTTGAGCGCACGGATTCCATTCGGTATGGTCGATTGCCAAATCCCTTGGAAAGGCAATTGGTTATGCCCCCGTCTTCGGTCGCTGCACGCAGCCTGGCTCTCGCCGTCTTCGGCGTCGGCGCTGCGGCTTTCGCAGCGCACGGGCAGAACGTCACCGCCTTCAACCCTTACTCCGGCGTCGGCCTGCCGGGCGGTCCTTCCCCGCAAAACGCCGTGCAAGCTCCTCCTGCCGTGACGGCACCAGCCGTGCCCCCGGCGCAAGTCGTCGGTCCGGCGTTCAACCCCTGGGCGCTCTCGGGTGCTGCCCCCGTGGCCTCCCAACAAGCCTCTCCCCCGTCCGTGCGCTCCACCGAGCCGGGAGCCAGCCTGCCTGCACCGACCGGACGGATCGCAAGCCGCATCGTCGCCGTGCCGGAACTGACGACGAACCGCAGCCGGCCGCGCGACAGCCGGAAGGTGAGCGCCGCCCAACCCGCGCCCAGGCCCGCATCGTTGGCGGCCGCGACGCCCAAGGCATCGCCGGCGCCGGCCTCACCGTCCGTTCCGAAACCGGCCGCTTCACCGAAGTCGACACCTGCGGCGGTCCCCGAAACAGCCAAGGCGGCCGCACCGGCAACCGCGCCCCCGGCCGCCGCCCCCTCGACTGCGCCGGCTGCGCCCGAGCAGAAGATGGCGGCGCTGGCGCCACAACCCTCGCCCCCGGCACGGGTTCCCCTCACCGTTTCCCTGGTCTTCACGCCGCGATCGGCCGAGCTCTCGGACGCCACTCGAGTGGAACTGGACCGGCTGATCAAGAACATCTCCGAACGCGGCCTGCGCCAGGTCGAACTGAAGTCCTTTGCCGGCAACGGCGAGCCGGACAGCCGCAAAGTTTCGCTGGCGCGCGCCCTCAACGTCCGCACCTACCTCATCGACAAGGGTGTGAAGTCCAAGATCGAGATCGGCACTTTTTCCAGCAGCGACGGCAACGAGCGGGTCGAAATCGTGGTGCCCAACACATGATCGCCCGCAGGGAGAGCCCCAACGGCAGCGGGAGTTCGCATGAGTAATCCGCTTCCGTATCTCGTCCGCATGCTGCTGTTCCTCGCGGTCGTGGCCGGTATCGCCTACCTGCTGCACCATGACCTGCTGCGCGTGTTCATGAACACGCCGATCCTGAACAGCGTCATCGTCGGCGTTCTCGTGATCGGCATCTTCTTCGTGATGCGCCAGGTTCTTTCTCTGTGGCCCGAGGTGCGCTGGCTGCGGCGCTTCCAGCATCGCGAACCCGGCGCCCCTCCTCTCGATCCCGGCTCGATCGACCTGATGGCGCCGATGGCCGCCATGATGGGCGAGCGGCAGGACAATTTCCGCCTGTCTCCGACGGCGACGCGCGCGATGCTCGACGGCATCGCCAGCCGTCTCGACGAGCGGCGCGAGCTCAGCCGCTACATGATCGGCCTGCTGATCTTCCTCGGCCTGCTCGGCACCTTCTGGGGCCTGCTGGAAACGATCGGCGCCGTCGCCGACGCCATCGTCGGCATGCAGGTCACCGGCGGCGACGCCGTCCAGATCTTCGCCAAGCTGAAGCAGGGTATCGAGGGACCGCTCAAGGGCATGTCGACCGCCTTCGGCGCCTCGCTGTTCGGCCTGTCCGGATCGCTCGTCCTGGGCTTCCTGGAATTGCAGGCGAGCCAGGCTCAGGGCCGCTTCCACACCGAACTTGAGGAATGGCTGGCCGGCGCGACGCGCCTGTCCAGCGGCAACCTGCAGACCGAGGGCGAACAGGGCGTCTCGGCCTATGTCGAGGCGCTGCTGGAACGTACCGCGGATGGCCTCGACGATCTCACCCGCACGCTTCGCCGCAGCGAGGAAGGCCGCGAACAGGCGGCCGCCGCCAACGCCACGCTGGTCGAGCGCCTGTCCTCCCTGACCGAAAGCATGCGCTCGCAGCAGGCGCTGCTGGCCCGTCTCGCGGAACAGTCCATCGAGCTGCGCGGCACCGTCGCGCGCCTGACCGAGCGCAAGCCGGAGCCCGCAGACAGCGAGGCCCTGCTGGCCCACCAGCGCAATCTCGAAGCCGGCCTCGCCCGGCTGATCGATGAGAGCGTGCGCAGCCGCACGGCGCTGGCCGACGAACTGCGCGGCGAGTTCCGCCTGCTTGCCCGCACCATCGCCTCGACGCGCGGCGCGCCGCCGCCGGGCGACGGCTAGCCGCCATGGCGGGCGTATCCCGCCGCCGCGGAGGGGGCTCGGCCGATTATACGTGGCCGGGCTATGTCGACGCGCTGACCACGCTGCTGATGGTCCTGATCTTCCTGCTGTCGCTGTTCAGCGTCGCCCAGTTCACGCTGACCGACACATTGAACACGCGCGACAGCGCGATCGACGCCCTCAACAAGCAACTCGGCAGTCTCGCCAGCGTGCTGTCGCTTGAGAAAGCGGCAAACGACGGACTGAAGCAGGATCTAGAGAAGCTCACCCTGCAGCTGCGCGAAAACCAGGCCGAGCGCGACCGCCTGGGCGCCGATCTGGCAGCCCAGCGTAGCGCGGCAGATGCGCTGAAAAGCGAGCGTGACCGTCTCACGGCCGATCTTTCGAGCCAGCGCAGTTCGTCGGACGCGCTGAAGATCGAGCGCGACCAGCTCACCGAACGCCTGACCTCGATGATGGCGGAACGCGACCGGCTCGCCGCCTCTCTGGAGAGCGCCAACAAGGAGGCCTCGTCCACCGCCTCCAAGGCTGGCGATCTCCAGAAGGAGATCGAGCGCCAGCGCCTCGAACTCACGCGCCTCGCTGCGTCGCTGGCGGCCGCGAACCAGGACAAGGGCAAGCTGTTCGGCGACCTCACCGAGGAGCAGAAGCTCAGCGCCGAGCAGAAAGCCGCCGTCGTGCGCCTCACCGCCGAACTGGCCGCCCTCAAGGACGAGCTGGCCCGCCTAGGCACCGCGCTCGATGCCGCCGATGCCAAGGCCAAGGACCAGCAGGCCCAGATCGTCGACCTCGGCCAGAAGCTGAACCGCGCGCTGGCCAGCAAGGTCGAGGAGCTGGCGCGCTACCGCTCGGAGTTCTTCGGCAAGCTGCGCGAAGCGCTGCGCGGGCAACGCGACGTCCAGATCGTCGGCGACCGCTTCGTCTTCCAGTCGGAGGTGCTCTTCCCCTCCGGCTCGGCCAAGCTGGCGGAAGGCGGCGAGAAGCAGCTCGCCAACGTCGCCAGGCGCCTGGTGGAGATTTCGGCCACGATTCCCAAGGACATAAACTGGGTCCTGCAGGTCGACGGTCACACCGACAACAAGCCGATCAGCAACGCGACCTATCCGTCGAACTGGGAACTGTCGGCCGCCCA
>JAKFVZ010000105.1 GCA_021732965.1 Reyranella sp. | reverse complement strand
GGGGCGGCGAGCGGCTGACCCGCGACGAAGCGCTGGAGAAGTTCGCCGAGGCCGGCCGCAAGCGGCCCCAGCCCGAGGTCTATCTGCGCGCCGACGCGACCGTGCCCTACCGCTACGTCATGGAGACCCTGGCCGACGCCTCCAAGGGCGGTCTCTCCAAGATCGCCTTCGTCAGCGAGCCGACGCGATGACCACGATCCACACGACCGAAGCCACCGCGCCCGACGCGCCGCCGTCGCGGATTCGCCTCTACGCCACGCTGTGGCGCTGGCACTTCCTGGCCGCGCTGCTCGTGATCCCCTTCGTGCTCTGGCAGAGCACGACGGGCACGCTCTATCTCTGGGCCGAATGGTGGATCGACAGCCGCCATCCCGAGCTGCGCTTCGTGACGCCCGCTTCCGAGGCCATGCCGCCCAGCGCGCAGTTGGCCGCGGCGCTGGCGGCCGCGCCGAAGACCTACACCGCACAGCGTTCCGGCGGTCATGGTCACGGCGCCGGCAGCCATGCGCAGCACGCCACGCCCGATCGCGGGCCGCCGGTGCAGGAGATCATCCTGCCGAACGATCCCGGCCGCAGCACGACGGTGATCCTGCTCGACGAGCAGGGACTCCCCTATCCAATCTTCGTCGATCCGCGCGATGCCAAGGTGCTGGGTTCGCTGTCCAGCGTCGAATGGCTGCCCGGCCTGTCGCGGGCGCTGCACGGCGGCTGGCCGCTGGGCAAGCCGGGAAGCTGGCTGCTCGAACTCGCCGACGGCTGGGCGATCTTCATGATCGTGTCCGGCCTCTATCTCTGGTGGCCGCGCCATCGCGGTTTCCTCGCCTCGCTGTGGCCGCGCTTCGACCGCGGCCCGCGGATCATGATGCGCGACCTCCATGCCACGGTCGCCGTGCTGTTCTCGGCGGTCTTCCTGTTCTTCCTCGTGAGCGCCCTGCCCTGGACCTCGTTCTGGGGCGGCGAGGTGCTCTCGCGCGTGCAGGCGGCGACCGGCCAGAAGGGCACCGCCGGCTTCTCGCCGGGCGGCGCACCGGCGGCGCAGATGGCCTCGATCAGCGGACCGGTCGACGAGATCGTAGCCGAGGCGCGCCGCCGCGGCTTCACCCAGAGTCTCAGCGTGCGCCTCGCGCCGTGGCCCGGCGCGCCGCTCTATCTGTCCAACCGCGACGGCCCGCCCTCCGCCGACCGCGTCCTGCTGGCCGATCCGAAGACCGGCAAGGTGACGCGCGACACGCTGCGCTCGGACCAGCCGCTGATCCCGCGCATGGTCGGCTTCGGCATCCATGTCCACCAGGGAGACTTCGGCGCCTGGAATCTCTGGCTCAATACCGCCTTCGCGCTGTCGCTGGTGTGGCTCACCATCAGCGGCGTCGCCTCGTGGTGGCTGCGCCGTCCTGCCCGCAGCCTCGGCATTCCGCGCAAGGTGGAGCTGCGCTGGCCGCGCGGCATGATCGTCGCCGCGACGGCCATGTGCGTGCTCATGCCGATCTTCGGTGCCTCCGTCCTGCTGCTGATCGGCCTCGAGAAGCTGTTCGCCCGCCGCCGTCCCATTACCCCGTGAAGGAAAGGAACATCGACATGACGCAACGCAGACTCCTCCTCGCCGCCCTGCCGGCCCTCCTGTTCGCCCTCCCGGCCGCCGCGCACGACTACAAGATAGGTGCGCTCGAAATCGAGCATCCGTGGACGCGCGCCACTGCACCGACCGCGAAGTCGGGCGGCGGCTTCCTCACCATCACCAACAAGGGCACCACGCCCGACCGGCTGATCGCCGCCCGCAGCCCGGTCTCGCTGAAGGTCGAGGTCCACGAGGTGAAGATGGACGGCACCGTCATGCGCATGCGCGAGGTCGAGGGGGGCATCGAGATCCCTCCCGGCAAGACGGTGACGCTGAAGCCCGGCGGCTACCACATCATGTTCATGGAGCTGAAGGCCCCGCTCGCGCAGGGCGGCAAGGCGCCCGTCACCCTGGTCTTCGAGAAGGCCGGCAGCATCGACGTCGACCTCAAGATCGAGGCCCCCGGCGCCGCCTCGTCCAAACATTGAGGATGGGACCCATGAGAAGATTCCTCGACCGGTCCGGCGGTGCCTTCGGCATCGCCGCCGCCGCGAACGTCGCGCTCTGTGCCGCGATCGGCGGACTGGCCGACGGCACGCGCGGCATTAAGGGCGGCGTCGTGGTCGGCATCGTGCTGGCGGTACTACCGCTCGCGGCGCGAGCGACGGCCGGATGGCTCACCCGTCCCAACGGGATACTGCGCTTTCTCTGGAGCCAGCTATCGGCGCCGGCAATCGCTGTGGCGCAACGCTTCTTCGACGGGCTCGGCGCGCTCCTCTCGCCGCTGGCGCGGGCGCTTCGATTTCCAGGGCTGATGCTGCGCTTTGCCCTGATGGTTTCGGCCGATCTGTTCGGCCGCGCCGCCTCGGCGATCGGCGCCCGGCTGTTCACGCCGCTGGGCCTCGGCAACCTCGCCGCGCTGGGGGTGATTGCCGCCAACCTCGCCAACGTCGAGTTCGCGACGCCGATCACGATCCTTGGCTTCGGCGCGATGCTCCTCGTCCTGCTGGTCGACCTCAGCGAGACGCAGAACGCAGAAAATTCAACAAAGGGAGAACACGAATGAACAAGTCCGGCATCGCGCTCGCGGCATTCGCCGCAACGGCGCTTCTCACGCAGACGGCCGTGGCACAGCAGGATCGCAAGGTGTCGATCCGCTTTGCTGCCGTGGTAGGTGATCAGCCGTTCGCCTGCGGCAACAGCTACGAGGGAATCGGCGCGACCGCCTCGAAGGTCACGCCGTCCGATTTCCGCTTCTACGTCTCGGGCGTCGAACTGATCGACGCGGCCGGCAAGGCCGTGCCGCTGAAGCTCGACCAGGACGAGCGCTGGCAGCATCGCGACGTGGCGCTGCTAGACTTCGAGAACCGCACGGGCCCCTGCCTCACCGGCACGCAGGAGACGCGCGACGTCGTCGTCGGCACCGTTCCGGCGGGTACCTATCGCGGCCTGCGCTTCAGCCTGGGCGTGCCGTTCGAGCTGAACCACGCGGACGCCACCATCGCGCCCTCGCCGCTCAACCTGACGTCGTTCTTCTGGAACTGGCAGGCTGGCTACAAGTTCCTGCGCGTCGACCTCTCGACCAGCGGCCGTCCGCAGGACATCAAGCCCGGTGACGTTCCGCGCTTCGGCGACCGGTCCGCCAGCAACCGGCTGGGCTTCGCCATCCATCTCGGCAGCACGATGTGTGCCGCCGAGGGTCCGAACAAGGCGCCGGCCAACTGCGGCAACCCGAACCGGCCGACCATCGAGTTCAGCGCGTTCGATCCGGACAAGGACGTGGTGCTGGCCGATCTCAAATCGGTGCTGGACGGGGTCGACGTCGACACCAACCAGGCCGAGTCCCCGGCCGGCTGCATGTCGACGCCGACCGACGGCGACTGCAATCCGCTGCTGCGCAACTTCGGTTTGGTCTTCGCGGGCCAGCCGGCGCAGCAGAAGTTCTTCCGGGTGAAGCGGTAGTCATGCGGCGGGCGGCTGCACTGATCCTCGCGGCCGCCCTCGGCGTGGCGACGGCGGCGCTGGCCGCTCCGGACGCCGCCTGGACTTGGCGATTGCCGGCCTGGCTGCCGCCGCCCGTCGTGCCGGCCGACAATCCGATGTCAGTGGCCAAGGTCAATCTCGGCCGGCACCTCTTCTACGACAAGCGCCTATCGGTCGACGGATCGATGTCCTGCGCGAGCTGTCACGAGCAGGCGCGCGCCTTCTCGGATGGGCGCGGGACACCGACGGGCGTCACGGACGAGGCGCATCCGCGAAATTCGATGTCGCTCGCCAACGTCGCCTACCTCCCCGTTCTGACCTGGGCGAACCCACTGCTGACGCGCCTCGAACACCAGGCCTTGATCCCCGTGTTCGGCGAATCGCCTGTCGAGATGGGAATGGTCGGCCGCGAGGCGGAGCTGTTCGCACGGCTGGCCGCGGATCCGGCCTATCCTCCGCGCTTCAGGGCCGCCTTTCCCGAGACCGCCGGCAGGATCGATCTCGGCAGCATTACGAAGGCACTGGCCGCCTTCCAGCGCACGCTGATCTCCGCCGATTCGCCCTACGACCGCTATCGCTACGGCGGTCAGGCCGACGCGATCTCGCCGGCCGCCAAACGCGGCGAGGCGCTGTTCTTCAGCGAGCGGCTGGAGTGCTTCCACTGCCACGGCGGCGTCCATCTCACCGACAACCTCGTCCACAGCCGCAAGCCGTTCGCCGAATATGCCTTCCACAACACGGGCCTCCACGACCGCGACGGCAAGGGCGCCTATCCGCCGGACAATACCGGTCTCATCGAACATACCGGCCGGCCGGAAGATATGGGCCGCTTCCGGACGCCCAGCCTGCGCAACGTCGAGCTGACCGCGCCCTACATGCACGACGGCAGCATCGCCACGCTCGAGGAGACGATCGCCCACTATGCCGCCGGCGGCCGGCGCCGCAGTCCGCTCACCAGCGAATTCCTGCCGGGCTTCACGCTGTCGGCGCAGGAGACCCAGGACCTGATCGCGTTCCTGCGCGCGCTCACCGATCGCCGCTTCATCGAGGATCCGCGCTTCGCCGATCCCTGGCCGGCCGATACAGCGCGGTGAAGTTCTCAGCCTTCACAGAGAAAGACGCAGAGGTCGGTCTCCGGCGGGTTCGTGCCCGAATCGAAGAACATCTCGGCGACCCACCCGCGATGGTAGGTCTTGTGGTTGACGACGTGCAGGAACATGCCGCCGCGCGTCATCTCTCCGCCCTTGCCGGATACGAAGTTGAACTTCAGGCGCTCGCCGAGGCTCTCGGGCGTCTGGGCCTTCGCCCAATCGATGTACCACCCGTTGATGGCGGTCTGCTCCTCGACCAGCGCGTCGAGGTCAGGGTGCAGCAGGTCGCGCCGCGTCGAGAAGCCGTGCTTCTCGCCCAGCAGATGGGCACGCCAGATCAGGTCGACCTGGTAATTATGGTTGAGCGTGCCGATCATCGACCCGAACAGGGTCTGGCGCGACCGATAGACGGCATCGCCAGGAAGCTCTCGCATGGCTTCGAAAAGGATCCCGTCCGCCCAGTCGCCATAGCGGGCAAGCATTACAGCCGTATCCGTCGTGAGCATGCCGGGGTCCCCTTCTCCTGCCGCTCCCTCATTGCAATGACCGGGCCGATTGGCTGCCCGGCGGGCGCCCGACCGTCTCAGTCGAATCCGACGTAGCGCACGAACTGCTCGGCCGGGACGCGCTCGGAGCGCACGGCGTTGGCCGCGAAGGACTCGTCGGGATAGCCGAGCGCCACGCAGGTCATGATCGCCTCGTCGTCGGGGATGTTCGCGACCTCGCGCACGATGTCGGAACGCGAGATGCCCTGTCCGTTCACCACGGCGCCGATCCCGCGGTCCCAAGCCGCCAGCACGATGCCGTAGCACAGCGCGCCCAGGTCGAAGTGGCAGGTGGCGCCGGGATCGAGCACGCGGTCGTAGGTCAACACCAGCGACACCGGCGCATCGAACTGGCGGAAGCCGCGCATCACCCAGTCCTGGCGCATCGACTTGTCGTCGCGGGCAATGCCCATGGCAGCGAACAGCTGCTTGGCGATGTCGACCTGACGCTGGCGATGGGCGCCCTCGTAGGGGCCGTGGGTGAAGATGTCCCGCTTCGAGGGCTTGCCCGCCGCCATCTCCTCCATGTTGCGGCGGCGTACCTCGTCGAGCGGCGCGCCGGTCAGCACATGGACGTGCCAGGGCTGGCTGTTCATCGACGACGGCGCGCGCTTGGCGTCCTCGATGATCGCCTGGATCACCGTCTTCGGGATCGCCTTGTTCGCGAAGCCGCGCGTGCTGCGCCGGCTGTGCACCAGTTCCTGGAAATCCATTCCGTCCCCACGCTCTCCGTATTGGGGAGGAGGATAGCAGCCAGGAAGCGTCAGGGAACGTGAGGACGCCGATCCATTTCCGCAGGGAGCAACGGGCGCGGCCGCGTCAGGGCAGGCAGATCGCGGGCGGACAGGAGGCGGGGCGAACGATCTTGAACAGCGGCGGGATCACGTTGTTGGCCGGGCCGGGATTGGTGGGCGTCACGACGATCCCGGGCGCGATCTCGGGCCCGAACGGCGGCTCGATGTTGGCGAACAGGACATGCGCGGTGCCGCCGGCGAAATCCGTCTCGAAGCGCTTGCTCTTCAGCAGCACCCCTTCGGTGTTGTTCATGGGAAGCCAGTGCAGGCTGTGCCGGCCGGGCACGATGTCGACCACCATCGCCTCCTGTGGATTGACCGTCCCGATCCTGGTCTCGTCGACATAGATGTCGCCCGTGACGTTGTGCAGCGTGTAGGTGGTCAGGAGCGCGTGCGCCTGTTGCTTGCCGGTGAAGATGTAGAGCCGCGCCCGGTCGGACGGCGGCGCGTCGATCTTGCGGACCTGCTGCTCGTAGTCCGCCGTCGCCATCAACGGCGCCGAGCGCGGCTGGCAGGCACCGACGGCCAGGGCCAGCGCCGCCAGCAAGGCAAATTTCCGCATCCTGTTTCCCTCCCGGCGCTTCTTCTAGCGCGCCGGACAAACGTGGCGCCAGCCGATTGACGAAAAAACGCCGATCGGAACAACCAGGCGACGTATCGAAGATCATTCGCGAGACGGCGGCACGGGTTCGCGCCGTTTCGCCGAGGCAATGCCTGCGGCGACGGTCGCGAAGACTATCGACGCCGTGATGGCGGACAGCGCCGTCGACAGGGACACGGCGGTCAGCAGCGCGCTGGCGAGGATGACGCCGCACGCATTGGCTGTGCGCAGGAGGGCGAAGACCTCGGGCCGGCGGTGCGGCGGCGCGAGTGCGTCGAGGACCAGCGAATAGTGGGTCGCGAGCGGCGCCAGCACGATGCCGATCAGGATCGCGCCGGAGAGCGTGGTGGCGACGGAATGTCCCGAGGCCGCGAGTGCAGCACCCGCGCTCATGACCACGAGCTGCGCCACCACGACGCAGCGCGGCGCGCGCCGGTTGCGCACGCTGACCCACAGGCCGCCTGCCACCGAGGCGATACACAGCGGCACGGTGAACAGGATTGCCAGCGCGGGCTCGTAGCCGAAATTC
>JAKFVZ010000561.1 GCA_021732965.1 Reyranella sp. | reverse complement strand
GGTCATGATCGACGTGCGCAACGGCGGGCCGGCGCTGCTGCTGAGCGCCGTTCTGCTGGCCGGAAGTTTCGTGAGCTTCATCCTGGCGCTCGGCCTCGCGCCGGTCGCCAACGTGCTGATCATGTTAGGCGCGACGCCGTTCATCACCGCGCTCGCCGCCCGCATCTTCCTCGGCGAGCCACTGCATGGTCACACGATCGTCGCCATGGCAGCCGCCGTCGTCGGCCTCGCGATCAGCGTCGCGGGCTCCCTGCAGCCCGGCGCACTGGCCGGCATGGCCGTCGCGCTGATCGTCGTCCTGTGCATGAGCGGCAACTATGTCGTCGTGCGGCACCGCCGCGACATCGGCATGACGCCGTCGATCTGGCTGGCCGGTCTCATTTCGGGCCTGGTGGCGCTGCCTTTTGCCCAACCGGAAAACGTCACCTGGGCACAGCTTCCCTGGCTTTTTGCACTGAGCCCCGGCCAGCTCGCGATCGGGCTGCTGCTCTACATGGCGAGCCTGAAGCGGATTCCCGCAGCCCAGGCCTCGCTGCTCGGCCTGCTCGAACTGGTGCTCGGGCCGATCTGGGTGTGGCTGTTCGATGGCGAAAAACCGGACGATCTCACCTTAATTGGCGGTGCGATCGTCATCTCGGCGGCGGCGGTCAATGTGTGGCTGGATTCGCGACGATCCACTGGCTAAGAACCGGGCATGACCCAGAATACCAAGGGCCCGCTGTCGGGCATTCTCGTGATCGATCTGTCCCGCATCCTGGCGGGTCCCTACTGCACGCTCCTGATGGCCGAGATGGGCGCCAGGGTGATCAAGGTCGAGCCGCCCAAGGGCGGCGACGACGCCCGCGCCTACGGCCCGTTCGTGAACGGCAAGTCGACGTATTTCGCGTCGGTCAACCGCGGCAAGGAGAGCATCGCGCTCGATCTCAAGGCCGACGGCGACCGCAAGATCTTCGAGAAGCTGCTCGAGAAGGCCGACGTGGTGGTCGAGAATTTCCGCCCCGGCACGATGGAAAAGCTGGGCTACGGCTGGGAGACGCTGCACGCCAAGTACCCGCAGCTCATCTACGCCTCGGCCTCGGGCTTCGGCCATACCGGTCCGAACTCCAAGGATCCCGCCTACGACATGGTCATGCAGGGCCAGGGCGGCATCATGAGCATCACCGGCAACGAGGGCCAGCCGCCGAGCCGCGTCGGCATGTCGATCGGCGATATCGGCGCGGGTCTCTACACCGCCGTCGCCGTCAACGCCGCGATCGTGCACCGCCTCAAGACCGGCGAGTCGACCAAGGTCGATATCGCGATGTTCGACTGCCAGCTCGCGCTGCTCGAGAACGCTATCATGCGCTACACGGTCGAGAAGGAAATCCCCGGCCCGCTCGGCGCACGCCATCCGACCATCACGCCGTTCGAGGCCTTCGCCACGTCCGACGGCTCGATGATCATCGCCGCCGGCAACGACAGCCTGTTCGTCAAGATGTGCGAGGCGCTCGGCCGCTCCGACATGGCGACCGATCCCGCCTACAAGTCGAACGCGCTGCGCCAGAAGAGCCAGAAGAAGCTGAAGGACGAAATCGAGTCCGTCCTGAAGACCAACACGACCGATCACTGGATCGCCGTGGTGTCCAAGGGCGGCGTGCCCTGCGGCCCGATCAACAACATCGCGCAGGCCATCGAGCATCCGCAGGTCGCGGCGCGCAACATGCTGGTCGACGTGCCCGACGGCAGCGGCGGCACGCTGAAGCTGGCGGGCAATCCGCTCAAGATGTCGGCCTTCCCCGACCCGACGACGCGACGTCCCGCACCGGACCTCGACAGCGACCGCGACGCGATTCTCTCCTACCTGGGCGGTTGATCCGGTGAGGCTGTTGGTTCGCGTCGCAGCCTTCCTGGGAAAATTCCTGGTCGGCACGGCGCTGGCGGTCGCGATTTTCCTCGCCGGCACCTACTTCCAGGTTCGCGGGGCTCTGCCCAGCTATAGCGGTCAGCTCGACCTGGTCGGTCTGAAAGCGCCGGTCGAGATCATGCGCGACCGAAACGCCGTGCCGCACATCACCGCGGGCTCGATCGAGGACGCCTCCTTCGCCCTGGGCTACGTCCACGCGCAGGACCGCTTCTGGCAGATGGAGCTGATGCGCCGCATCGGCCAGGGAAGGCTGGCGGAACTCGTGCCGCCGACGCTGGTGGGCAGCGGCCTCGTCGACAGCGACCGCACCATGCGCGGCCTCGGCGTCTATCGCCGCGCGTCGGAGAGCGTGAATGCCCTCTCGCCCGCCATGCGCACGCGGCTCGACTCCTATGCCGCCGGCGTAAATGCCTGGCTGGCCGACGACGACCAGCAGTTCGGCCTGGAGCTCACGCTGATCAAGCTTCTGTCCGGCGGCCGTTATCGCCCCGAGCCGTGGCGGCCGGCCGATTCGCTTGTCTGGGCAAAGCTGATGGCGCTCGGCCTGGACGGCAACTGGCGGGCCGAACTGCTGCGGCTCCGGCTCTCGCAAAAGATCGGCGAGGACGGCGTCAAGTTCCTGATCGAACCCGCCGGCGACAGCAAGGACTCGACCCTGTCGATGGTTCTGTCGGCCGCGAAGGACATCGATCTCGATCGCATCTTCCGCGGCACCGACAACGAAATCACGCGCAAGCGCATGGCGTCCAACGAGTGGGTCCTCTCCGGGGCGCACGCCGTATCGGGCCGGCCGCTGCTCGCCAACGACCCGCATCTGGGCTTCTCCTTTCCCGGTGTCTGGTATCTCGCCCGGCTGGTCGGACCGGGCTTCGACATTCGCGGCGCCACCTCTCCCGGTTCACCGGCGGTGGTGCTCGGCCACAACGGCACGATCGGCTGGGGCTTCACCACCACCAACCTCGACAGCCAGGACATCTTCGTCGAGCGCGTCGATCCGACCGATCCCAATCGCTACATCACGCCCGACGGCGCCCGCCCCTTCGCGGTGCGCGAGGAGACGATCAAGGTCGCCTGGGGCGAGCCCGTCACGATGCGCGTACGCGAGACGCGGCATGGTCCGGTGATCGACGACTTCGTCCGCCGCAGCGAAGGCCTGACGCCGCAGGGACACGTGCTCGCGCTGCAGGCCACCGCGCTCGACGGCGCCGACACGTCGGCGGAAGGGTTCGCCCGCGTGGGCTCGGCCCAGAACTGGGAAGAGTTCCTGGCCGCGACGCGCCGCATCGTCTCGCCGATGCAGAACATGGTCTATGCCGACACCTCCGGGAACATCGGCCTGATCTCGCCGGCGCGCGTGCCGATCCGGCGCAAGGGCGACGGTTCGATGCCAGTGCCCGGCTGGACCTCCGAATACGACTGGGCGGGCTTCGTGCCGTTCGACGAGCTGCCGCGCACCTACAATCCGCCGGCCGGCCTGATCGTCAACGCCAACGGTCGCCTCGTGCCGGACGACTACCGCCACTTGATCAGCAAGGACTGGGCCGAGCCCTACCGCCAGCGCCGGGCCGCTCAGCTCCTGGGCGAAGTCCCGCGTCATCCGGTCTACGGCATGATAGTGATGCAGGCCGACAACTTGACCCTGGATGCCGCCGAGATGCTGCCCTGGCTGCTGAAGGGCGCGCCCCGCAACGCACGGGCAGCCCAGGCTCGCGATCTGCTCGGTCGCTGGAACATGTTCATGCTCGCAGGACGGCCGGAGCCATTGATCTACGACGCGTGGATCGCCGAATTGCAGCGCGGGCTCCTGGCCGACGAGCTGGGCGAGGATCTCTACAATTCGCTTCCCGTGCCGGACGTCCCCCTGATGGTGCGAATCCTGCGCGACAAGCCGGGCTGGTGTGACGACGGCGGCACCAGGCAGACCGAAACCTGCGAGGACGCCATTGCACTGGCGCTCGACCGGGCACTCGACTGGATCTCCCGCCGCAACGGCGCCGATATGACCAAGTGGCAGTGGGGCCGCGAACATCAGGCCGTCCATCGCCATCCGTTGTTCGACGGCGTGCCGCTGCTGCGGAACATCGCCTCCGTGCGCTATCCGGCCGATGGCGGCAACCAGACGCTGAACCGCGCGGCTCCGTCCTTCCGGGGCAATCGGCCGTTCGATGCCGTCCACGGCGCCGGCTATCGCGGCATCTACGATTTCAGCGACCTCGAGAACAGCCGCTTCGCCACGCCGCTGGGTCAATCGGGCAACATGCTGTCGCCCTGGGCGCGCAACTTCGTCGAACGCTGGCAGAATCTCGCCTACATCAACATCGGCGGCACTCGCGGCGAGACCGCCCGCTCCTCCGTGGGCACGATCACCATGACCCCAACGGGCGCGCGCTGACATTCCCCTGAAGCCGGACTCTACGCCTCGCGCTGCGGCCCCCGCATCGCCAGCAGCTTGTCGATCCGACGGCCGTCCATGTCGACGATCTCGAAGGTCCAGTCTTCATATCTGAACGTCTCGCCCGGCACCGGCAGGTGGCCGAGCTGGGCCAGAGCGAAGCCCGCGATCGTGTGGAACTTGGTGCTGACCGGCGGCGGCACCTTCAACCCGAGACGGTCGAGCGTCGCATGCACCGGCGCCATGCCGTCGATCAGCATCGATCCGTCCTCGCGCGCCATTATGTCCGGCCGCTCGCCCGGCGCCTCCGGAATGTCGCCCGCCAGCGCCTCCAGGAGGTCGGCTTGCGTCACGATTCCTTCGATGCCGCCATACTCGTCGACCACGACCGCGAGCCGCACCGGCGCCTGCTTGAACTGCTCCAGCACCTTGAAGATCGGCATGGCCTCATGGACCATCAGCGGCGCTTCCACGGCGGCTGCCGGATCGAGCGTGCCGCCCCCGAGTACCTGCTTCAGCAAATCGGTCTTGGTGACGGCGCCCAGCAACTCATCGACGCTGCCGCGGCCCACCAGCATCTGCTCGAACGGACTGTCGCTCACCGTCCGCGCGATCTCCTCCGGCGAATCGTTGACGTCGATCCAGTCGAGGCCGGTGCGCGGGGTCATGATCTCGCCGATGCGGCGATTGCCGATGTCGAGCGCGCGGACGACAACTTCCTCCTGCGCGTCCTGCAGCAGGCCGGCATCCTGGCTGGCCTCGACCAGCAGCTTCAGCTCGCCCGGCGAATGCAGCGACTCCTCGCCCGTTCCCGGGCGCAGGCCGCAGAGCCGCAGCACGAGGTTGCCCGCGCCGTTCAGCACCAGGATCGCCGGACTGAGAAGCCAGCGGAACAGGCTGAGCGGCCGGACGACCCACAGTGCCGTGCCCTCGCTGCGCTGGAGCGCCAGGCTCTTGGGCGCCAGTTCGCCCAGCACGATGTGCAGCGAGGTAATGATGGCGAAGGAAATGCCGACGGCGATGGCGTAGGCACTAACGCCGCCGGTCGTGCCCCAGATCTCGGCCAGCGGCTTCTCGATCAGGTGGCCGATCGCCGGTTCGCCGATCCAGCCAAGCGCCAGCGAGGAGATGGTGATGCCGAGCTGCGTGGCCGCCAGGTTGGCGTCGAGATGGTCGAGCGCACGGACCAGCGCCTGGGCGTTCATGCGGCCCGAGGCGGCCAGTTCGATGACGCGGCTGCGGCGGACGGCCACCAGAGAGAATTCGGCGGCGACGAAGAATCCGTTGGCCGCCACCAGCACCAGTACGGCCAACAGACCTTCCAGTCCGGACATGCTCTTTCTCCGTTACCGCGGCTTGTCGCCGGCCAGGGTGATCCGGTGCATGACGCGCCGGAAGCCGTGATAGTCGTTGATGGGATTGTGCATCGCGCAGCGATTGTCCCAGAAAGCGAGCGACCCGGCCTCCCAGCGGAAGCGGCAGGAGAACTCCGGCCGCGTCTGGTGGTCCCACAGGAAGCGCAGCAGCGGCAGGCTTTCCTTCTCCGTCCAGCCCCTGATGTGTGCCGTGTGCGCGTCCGACGTGTAGAGCGCCTTGCGGCCGGTCTCGGGATGGGTGCGCACGATCGGATGCTCGGCGGTCAGCATCTTGAGTTCTGCGCCCGCCGCCTTCATACGGTCCTCGCGAGTCTTCGTGACGTCGGCTTTCGCCGAGGAACTCACTCCGACCAATCCGTCGAGCGTCGCCTTCAGCCCGTCCGACAGCGCCTCGTAGGCGAGATACTGGTTGGCGAACATCGTGTCGCCACCGAACGGCGGCACCTCGCGCGCCAGCAGCATGCTGCCCATCGGCGGGACCGGCAGGTAGGTCGTGTCGGAGTGCCAGATGCCGCCGAAATTGTTGCGCTCGTGCTCGAGCTTCACGACCGGCGTGATCATCTGCGACTCCGGCAGGCCCTTGAGCTGCGGATACTCGATCGGCTCACCGAACTTCCGCGCGAAGGCGAGCTGCTCGAGCGGCGTCACCGTCTGGTCGCGCAGGAAGATCACGAGATGGTCGAGGAAGGCCTGGCGCATCTCGGCCACGACGTCGGCCTCCAGGTCCTTCGACATGTCGACGCCGTGGATCTCGGCGCCCAGTGCACCCGCGATCGGCCTGACTTCGATGTGGCGATAGTTTCGCATGCCTACCTCTTGGCCCATGAGGGCGTGGTCTTCGCCATGAAATGCCTGATCCCTTCGGCCGCTTCCGGTTGCCGCAACAGGCCGACCAGACTTTCGGCCGCCTCGTCCATCACGACGCGATCTTCCTTCGTCGCGCAGGACATCACCAGCCGCTTGGCGACCGCCAGTGCCTTGGGCTCCATCTTCAGGATGTCGTCGAGCAGGCCTCGCAGGGTCGCCTCGACCTCGTCTCCGGTGGCGCAAAGATAGCGCCCGACTCCCAGCCGATGCGCCTCGACGGCATCGATCACGCACCCCGTAACGGCCAGATCGCGCACCGGCCCCTCGCCCATCCGGCGTACCAGGAACGGGATGATCTGCGAGGGGATGAACCCGACCTTGGGCTCGGGGATTCCGAAGCGCGCGCTGTGGTGCAGGATCACCGCGTCCGAGCAGCAGGCCATGCCAAAGCCGGCGCCGACCGTCGAGCCCTCGACCACCGCGACGGTCGCCTGCGGCAGTCCATCGAGCGCCAGCAGGGCATTGCCGAACTGGCGATAGGCCGGCACCAGCGGGTCTGCCCCCGAGGCCGGCAGCGGCGGCAGGTCGGCCATCGCGTAGAGATCGCCGCCGGCGCAGAAATGCCCGCCCGCACCGCGCAGCACCAGCACGCG
>JAKFVZ010000563.1 GCA_021732965.1 Reyranella sp. | reverse complement strand
GTACATCGTCCGGAATCCCCACCCAGACGGTCGGCGGGACCTCCTGGACGATGCCGGTGACGGCAGTGCCTACAGCAAGACTCATGCGATCTATCACCCGCTGATGCGCACGGCGGCCGCGACGCTCGGCTTCCATGATTTCATGATCGTCGATCCCAGGACGGGCCGATTGATCTACACGGTCGACAAGGATGCCGACTTCGCTACGTCTTTGCGTGCCGGCCCCTATCGCCAGTCCAATCTCGCCGCCGCTGCGGCACGCTGCGCCACCGCGCCCGATCCTTCGGCGACGTGCCTCGAGGACTTCTCGGCGTATCTGCCGTCGGAAGGGTTGCCCTGCGCGTTCATGGCAGCTCCCATCATCGACCAAGGTGTCGTGACCGGGGTGCTGATCGCGGAACTCTCGATCGATGAGATCGACGGAATTCTCACCGGTGGCCGGCGTTGGCGCAACGAAGGCTTTCGCTCGACCGGCGAGGCCTATCTGGTCGGGCCGGATTTCCTCATGCGCTCCAGCAGCCGCAACTTCTTCGAGAACCGCGATGTCTATTTCGCCGAGCTGAAGGTTGGCGGGGCGACGGACGAAGACATTGCCGCCATCAAGCGCTTCGGCTCGCCGATCCTGCACCAGCATGCCGATACGCCGGCGACGCGCGCCGCGATCGGCGGCGTCGAGGGGTCCGGCGAGATCGTGGGCTATCGCGGCGTTCCAACGCTGGCGTCCTGGGGACCGGTGAAGGTCTCCGGCGTCAAATGGGGGCTGGTCGCCAAGATCGACAGCGTGGAGGCCTTTGCGCCGATCTATCGGCTGCAGCGCGATCTCATGATCGTCGGGGCGATTGCTCTCGTGGTCGTGGTCGTGACCGGCGCCTGGCTGTCGCAGTCGCTGCTGGGGCCCCTGCGCGACCTCACGGCCGGCGTGCGGCGTTTCGCGGCCGGCGATCACGAAGCGCACGTCCCCGTCCGCTCGCGCGACGAGATCGGCCAGCTCTGCCTCGCCTTCAACGGGATGATCGACGATCTCCACGAGAAGAACCTCATGATCGCGGCCAAGAACCGCGAGAACGAGGAGCTCCTGCTCAACGTGCTGCCGGCGCCCATCGCCAATCGCCTGCGTGGCGGCGAGCAGGGAATCGCCGACGGCTTCGCCGAGGTGACGGTCGCCTTCGCCGATCTGGTCGGCTTCACGGCGCTGTCGTCCGAGATGCCGCCGGCCGACGTCGTCACCCTGCTGAACGGCCTGTTCACGCGCTTCGATCTCGCAGCCCAGGAAATCGGCATCGAGAAGATCAAGACCGTCGGTGACGCCTACATGGCGGTCTGCGGGCTGCCGGTGCCCGTGCCGAATCACGCCGAGCGCATGGTGCGCATGGCGATCCGCATGGTCCACATCACCCGCGAGCATGCGATGGAGCATGGCGTGTCGATGAAGCTGCGCGTCGGCATCAACAGCGGCCCAGTCGTGGCCGGCGTCATCGGCAAGAGCAAGTACATCTACGATCTGTGGGGCGACACGGTGAACCTCGCGAGCCGCATGGAATCCGGCGGAATCCCCGATTCGATCCAGGTCACGCGATCGGTCTACGAGAAGCTCAAGGACCAGTTCGTCTTCGAGGCGCGCGGCGAGATCGAGGTCAAGGGCAAGGGCAATGTCGAGGCCTGGCTCCTGAGACTGTGACGCCTCAGCCGAGGCCGAAGCTCAGCTTGATGGCGACGACCAGTCCCGTGACGGCGATGCTCGACAGGATGAGGCCGAACACGCGGCTCACGATCTCGATGCCGGGCTTGCCGAGCAGACGGAACAGCGTTCCGGCAAGCGCGTAGGAGACGAAGAGCAGGCACAGGCAGAGCGCGAGGATCGCCGTTGTCGTGATCTGCTCGCCGATCGAACGGACATTGTTGTCGGTCAGCAGGACGACCGTCAGGATCGCGCCGGCGCCCGCGATTCCCGGAACGGCCAGCGGGAAGACCGCGCGCTGCAGCGGCGTCGCATCCTCGGGCATGCTGAGCGCGTCCTCCGTCACCTTGCCCAGCACCATCTTCAATCCGAACAGCAGCAGGACGAGCGAGCCCGCAAGCTGGAACGATGCCATCGGGATGTGGAGAGCCGACAGGAGCGGCCGTCCCACGACAATGAAGAAGAGCAGGATCAGGAAGGCGACGCCCAGCGCATAGGCCGCGACCAGGAGCGATCGCTTGCGGTCCAGGCCGGCCGTGACCATGAGGAAGATGGGCACCGTGGCGATGGGGTCGAGGATCACGAAGAGCGTCACGAACTCGTAGAAGAAGTCGTTCACGAAAGTCGGAGTCACGCGGAGATTCCCTGACTGTTGCGCTGAAGGATTACGGCGACCTCGCGGAGGGGCTACATCAGTTGCAAGATGCCGGTGTGTCAATGCGGTCCGGCTCCGGCCGTTCGAAGAATGGGACAGCGGGGGCGATCTTGCCTAGAGTGTGGTGGCCGGGGCTCGGTGACGCTGCGGCAAGTGTTTGTGAGGTACGCCATGAATGACGTATTCGAGACCGATACCCGACCCACGGCCCCTGCGGCCAAGCGAGCCTATGTGGCGCCCGTGCTCGAGCGTCTGGGAACACTGACGGACATCACTCTGTCGGTCGGCGGTCGCGGCGCAAACGACGGCCGGGGGCGAGGCGCCCGGAGCAGGACCAGCACGTAAGCCGGTGGGTCGCGGTCGGCCATCGATTTCAAGATGAAGTGGCGGACCCGGCGAGATTCGAACTCACGACCTCTGCCTTCGGAGGGCGTCTTGGCGCTGCCTTGGATGTAGGGAATGCCTATAAAACCTAACAAACCCAGGAACCGGGGTTTGTTTCATCCCACCAATCAGGCACAGCATTGTGGGATGAACTGTGGGACGAGCCAAATCATTCGAGATCGACACTCCGGCGAAACGCAGCCGCCTCACACCTAGGCGAAACCCTTACTGGGCGAACGTCGGCGGCGGGCGAGGGGGCGTGTCTCATGGCTACCGCCGGCCTTTAGCCGGCCGCGGCGCATGGATAGCGAAGACAACGGCCGGCGGGGGTAGGGCCGAAGAGCGCTTGGGTTCCGCCGCCGACGAGGCCGGCGACTTGGATGACACAGGCGCGGCCAGCAGGCGGCCGCGGAGGAGGCCGGGAAGAGATGCCCAAGTGCGGAGCGCGATCGATGCCGCTTTCCGGGTAGACGAGTCGGCCGACTTCGGCTGCCTTGTGCTTCTGCTCGCGACAACAGGGGCCAGGCATTCGCAGGTCGCGCGGCTCGACGTCTCCGACCTACAGGCTCAGTTCGCCAGGGTGATGATGCCCGGATCAAGGAAGGGCCGGCAGCGCCGGGAGAAGCCGCCCGTTGCCGTTCTCATATCGGATGATGTTGTCCGGCAACTGCTGCCATTCGCCGAAGGGCGCCCTTCAGTCGCCCCGCTTCTTGAGCGGTGGGGCTTCAGGAAGACTAGCCGGAAGACCTGCGAGCGGACGACGCGGCGCCGGTGGGGGCCGGCCTGCGAGGTAGATGTGTGGTGGCCCCGGGTTGTGGAGCTCGCTGGGCTGCCGGAGGGCACTGTCATGTATGCTCTGCGCCACAGCTCGATTGTTCGGGGGCCCCCTGATCCGGTGAGGAAGGCCGATGCGACATCGGCGTACGAGGGGGCGGGCGAGCCGCCTTGGCGCGACACGGCGTTTCTACCTCTGCAGAAAGCGCAGGACCCCCACATCGACCAAACTCTGCTGGATCGCTTGAACATTGCGGCCGGCACCTACGCGCCAGATGTCAGCTACTACGGTGTCGGCGTGAGGGACGCCACGGCGCGCCGCGGACAGGATATTGAGAGCAGCGACCGTCATTTCGCTCCTGGGCGCTAAAGAGCGGCTTGCAGGGCGCTCATGACCTCATCGGCGAGTAACTGGGGCCCAAGGCGCGAGCGCCTCATCAATCGTGCCGTCCGCCTTACTTCCGACTACAGCACAAAGAAGTCGTCGGCGGCCAGCGCTCCGGAAATGCCGCTGATTGTCGCGAACTGCACGGGTGCCACGCCTCCAAGACCGTCGGCATCGTAGCGAAGGGCGCCCGTCCCGCTGTCAAAAAGGATGCGGTCGTCGGCTTCGCTTGCGCTGGCCCCACTATTGAACGCGCCGGCTGGGAGAGCGCCCGCCGACAATGCTGTGAATATCCTGAAGTCGAGGCCAATAGCGTCATCGGCGACGACGAAGGAGTTGATCGTGTCGATATTCCCGGCGCCCAGCGCCGTGGTGAACATGAAGCTGTCGGCGCCCGCACCCCCGATCAGAGTATCGTTGCCCTCTTTGCCGATCAGTATGTCGTCGCCGTTGCCCCCACTGAGGGTGTTGCTACTCGCGTTGCCGTGGAGTTTGTTGGAGAGTTCGTTGCCAGTGGCATTGACGCCCGCCGCGCCGATCAGGGTAAGATTCTCGACATTCGTAGCCAGGGCGTGGCTGATGTACGACTGGACCGTGTCGATTCCACCAGCACTACCCTCGATGATCACATCGCCGGCGTCGTCGACGACATAGATGTCATTGCCATCTCCCGCCGCCATCGTATCGGCGCCGGCCGATCCGTTGAGTACGTTGTTACCCGAATTTCCGGTAAGAAAGTTATCGAGCTTGTTGCCGCCGGCGTTGATGTTCGCCGCGCCGGTCAGCGTTAGGTTCTCGACGTGTGAGGGCGTCGCATAAGAGACGCTAGACAGGATGGTATCAGTGCCTTCGAAGGGACCCCAAGAGTAGCCATACTCGACAACGACATCGGCAACATTGTCGACAACATAAGTGTCATCACCATAGCTGCCTTCCATCGAGTCAATGCCGCCACCGCCGTCGATCACATTGTTGTGGGTATTTCCGCGCAGCCTATTGTTCAAGTCATTGCCAATCGCATTGATATTTCCTGCATCATTGGACAGTTCAAGGTTCTCAACATGGGCGCCGAGCGTGAAGCTCACGCGCGAGTTGATGGTATCGATGCCCTGGTTTTCGTTCTCGATCACCACGTCGCCTGCCTCGAAAACAGTGTAGGTGTCGTTGCCAAGACCCCCGATCATTGTGTCTAGGCCAGTAACCCCATTCAGGTGATTGTTCCCGGAATTTCCAATGAGCGTATTGTTCAGAGCGTTGCCGTTAACGTGAAGATTGGCTGAGCCCACGAACGTGAGATTCTCGACATGTTGCTCAAGGTTGCGATGGACACTCGCGTAGATGGTGTCGGTACCTTGGCCGGCATACTCAGTCACCACATCGTCGGAACTATCGATGATGTAGGTGTCGTCGCCCTCCTTGCCGAACAGCGTGTCCTTGCCGCCACCGCCACTAAGGATGTTGTTGCCGGAGTTGCCAGTGAGCGAGTTTGCCAATGTGTTGCCGGTGCCATCAATATTGGCTGTGCCGGTCAGGATGAGATTCTCTAGATTGTGGCCCAGCGCAAAGCTGACTCTAGACTGCACAAGATCGGTCCCGGCACTTGTGTATTCGACGACCAGATCAGATACATTGTCGACTATATAGGTATCGTTGCCGGCTCCTCCGATCATCGTGTCGGCACCGCCACCACCATTCAAGACGTTGTTGCCAGAGTTGCCAATGAGTGTGTTGGCTAGGCTGTTTCCGACGGCGTTGACGCTGCTGCTGCCCGTTAAAGTAAGTCGTTCGACATTCGCGCCCAACGAATAGCTGATGCTGGACTCGACAGTGTCGACGCCGGTTACAGTGCCCTCGATGATGACGTCGCCTGCATTGTCGACGACATAGGTGTCATTTCCCGCACTGCCCGCCATCGTGTCGGCGCCGACGCCGCCATTCAGGACATTGTGCCCCTTGTTGCCGTTGACTGTGTTGCTTCCCGAATTGCCAACGACCTGTATTGGGGAGGAGCCCGACAGATTGACGGTATTCACCCCTGCCGCCAGTGTCAGGATGATGTCGGTGACGCTCGCCGGCGCGTCGAAAGTCAGCATATTGACACTAACTGTGGCCGCCTTGGGACCGGCATATCCCGCTGCGACAACGATAGTGTCGAGACTAGATGCCGCTGCAATGGCGGCCGCGATTGTCGAATATGTCCCCGGCACATGCAGAATCGCCATCTTTATCGCCCCTGTTGTGTTTTTTGTCCCTTTTACTAGGGAATATGTGTCGCATCGTGGTTCGGCCGGATATCGATGAAGTTGGCCGTCTGGCGCGGCGGTCGCATTAGAATGCCAGCCTACCACCCGACGGACAGGGGAGAGCAAGCGAGTTTCGGGCTCCGGTTGATGTTGACCGTTCTGGTCGGCGCCCTTCTGCCGGCTTCTGGCGCCTGGGCGTGGGGTGCCACCGGGCACTGGTCGCGCGATGCCAATGCAGCCACCGACGGTTAATCCCCTTCCGCGAGCTCGGCACCGACCATGGTGACCGGACGCCTTTGCATTGTCGGCTGTTTCGTTGCCCCGCCTGCGGCGCCGGCGAAGTCACGCTCTTCGCGCTGGAATCACAGAGCGAGCTTGCCCCTATTCTGGCGGAGATCCTGCCTCCGGAGCCTCTAAGCGGCGAGATTCGGCGTTTCAACGTCCAAGAGCGCGCCGCGGCGGAATTCCTTTGATGTCCGTCACGCCGCTGCGGCATCGGCCGCTCTTCGTCGCCAACTCTGTCCAGGCTCGGGTATCATTGAGCGTGCCGCTCGTCGTCGCCCAAGCCGAGTGCGGCTTCCCCTCCCCAGCCGACGACTACGTAGAGGGCGCACTCGATTTCAACGAGCTGCTGATCGAAAACGCACCGGCCACATTCGTGGTCAAGGTCGCCGGCGACAGCATGATCGGAATCGGCCTGTTTCCCGGCTACATCGCGGTGGTGAACCGCGCGAGGGGTGCGGTCGACGGCTCCATCGTCGTGGCCCTCGTTGACGGTGAGTTCACCCTGAAGCGCTTCCGCCGACGCGGCAGCCGCGTCTGGCTGCATCCAGAGAACCCGGCCTATCCCGACATCGAGATCCTTGAGGGCATGGCGTTCGAGGTCTGGGGAGTCGTTACCGGAATTATTCGCAAGCTATAGTCCCCCGATGCGGAGCAAGAGAACGAATGATGAGCCCCCTCTGCGGGACGGGTGGTGTGCATTAGCACCTGGCGAAAAGTTGGTTTGGGTTG
>JAKFVZ010000339.1 GCA_021732965.1 Reyranella sp. | reverse complement strand
GATGCTGGGCCGCCTTGCCGCGATGTGTGATCCCAACCGCATGGACGCGCTTCTGCTGCTGCATCCGCTCGCAAAGACCATCGGCCGCGAGGAGAAGGATCGCGGCGACTACTATCTCGAACCCGACGGCCGCGCCCGCCATCGCGGCTCGGCCGAGACCGCACCGTATCTCTTTGCCAGCATCTCGGTCTGCGACTCGCGCCTGTTCAACGGATCGCCGGAAGGCCCCTTCTCGCTGCTGAAGCTGTGGTCCCGCTCGGAACAGGCAGGCCGTCTCTACGGCCTCGTGCATGACGGCGACTGGTTCCATGTCGGCACGCCGGCCGCGCTCGCCGACGCCGAACGCGTGCTGGGATGAAGGGTCTCTTCACCATCGGCACCGAACGCCGCTTCGCCGACGAGCTGGCGCGCGTGGTGCTTGCGGAGCATGGGGGCGATCCGCTGGCGCTCGCCGATGTGCTGATCCTGCTGCCGACGCGACGTTCGGTGCGCGCCTTGCGCGACGCGTTCCTCCGCGCCGCCGACGGCACGCCGACGATCCTGCCGCGCATGGCGCCGCTGGGCGACGTCGACGATGGCGAATGGGAGATCGCCCCCGGCGATGGCGAGAGCGACGGCGATGCGTTGAGCCTGCCGCCCGCCATCGACACCGTCGCGCGCGAAGCGCTGCTCACCCAGTTCGTGGCGCGCTTCAAGGACGACCAGGGCCATCCGATCGCACAATCCGCCGCGCAGGCGCTGAAGCTCGCGCGCGAACTGGGCCGCCTGCTCGACGAACTCGCCATCGAAGGCGTGTCCTTCGGGCAACTCGAGGGACTCGTCGACGGCAACTTCGCGACCCACTGGCGACGTACCCTGAAGTTCCTCGCCATCGTCGGCGAGAACTGGCCGCAGCTCCTGGCCGAACGTGGGCGGATCGACGCCATCGAGCGACGGACCCTGGCGATCCGCAACCAGGCCGAACGCTGGCGCACAAATCCGCCGACAACGCCTGTCATCGCGGCGGGCTCGACCGGCTCGCAGCCCGCGACGCGCGAACTTCTCGCGGCCATCGCCGGACTGCCGCAGGGCGCGGTCGTCCTGCCCGGCCTCGATCGCGACATGGACCAGGCGAGCTGGGACGCGCTCGAACCGTCACATCCGCAATACGGCCTGCGCGAACTTCTGACCGCGCTCGGCCGCACCCGTGCCGACGTCGAAGAGTGGCCTGGCGCCACGGGCGGCTCCGCGCGTCATCTCCTCCTCACCGAACTGATGCGTCCCGCCGAGACCAGCGAAGCCTGGGTGAAGCCCGACGCCGCTTCACTGGAACATCTCACTCGCGCCGACTGTGCGACGCCGCATCAGGAAGCACTGGTCGTGGCGCTGGCGCTGCGCAGCGTGCTCAACACGCCGACGCGCACCGCCGCGCTCGTCACGCCCGACCGCGAACTGGCGCGGCGCGTCACCGCCGAGTTGAAGCGCTGGAACATCGACATCGACGATTCGGCCGGAGCATCGCTCGCCGACACACCGCCCGCCGGCCTGCTGCATGCGCTGATCGCGGCGGTCGACTCAAGCTTCGCGCCGGTCGAATTGCTGGCCCTGCTCAAGCATCCGTTGTGCACCCTTGGGGGTGAACGCGCCGCCGTGCTCGACGCGACCCGGCGGCTCGACCGCAAGTGCCTGCGCGGCCTGAAGCCGCCGCCCGGCCTGACCTCGATCCACGCTCTCATCGAGGCAGCAAAGTTCGGCAATCCCGCCGACCGGACGACGGTGCGGACGCTGATCGATCGCCTCGATGCGGCGACTTCCGCCCTCGTTGCCCTGATGCAGGGCGATGCCGCGCCCGACGTACTGCTCGACGCGACCGTCGCCGCGGCGGAGAAGATCGCACCGCCCGAGACGCTGTGGGCAGGCGAAGCCGGTTCCGCGTTGGCCGACGCGCTGGGCCGCCTGCGCACCGCCTGGACGGGCCAACCCGCGATCGCAGCCGGTGAATGGCCCGGCCTGTTTGCAGCCATGCTGGAGCCCGAGACGATTCGCCCGGCCTTCGGTCGCCATCCGCGCCTGTCGATCTGGGGGCCGCTCGAAGCCCGACTGCAGCGCGCCGACCTGCTGGTGCTGGGCGGTCTGAACGAAGGCACCTGGCCTCCCGCCGTCGAGACCGGCCCGTGGATCAATCGTCCGATGCGCGCGGCGCTCGGCCTGCAACAGCCCGAGCGGCGCATCGGTCTCTCGGCACACGATTTCGTTGCGGCGCTCGGCGCCGGGCCCGTGCTGCTGACGCGCGCCGAACGCGAAGGCGGCGCACCCACCGTGCCGTCGCGCTGGCTGGCACGTCTCGATGCCCTGTTCGGCTACGAGCCCGGTGGTATGGGGCAGCCCCCGAAGTACATCCAGCGTGGCCGGCGCAGCTTCGTGGCCTGGGCCGAGCGGATCGACCGGCCCGATACATACGACCCTTGGCTGCGGCCCGAGCCGCGCCCGCCGGTCGAGGCACGCCCCACGCGTCTCTCGGTCTCCAGCGTCGAGCAATGGCGGCGCGATCCCTACGGCCTCTACGCACGGCGCATCCTCCGCCTCGAGGCGCTGAAATCGCTGGAGGAGGAGTTGGGCGCCGCCGATCGCGGGAACGCCCTGCACCGTGCGCTCGACGAATTCCTGAAGGCTCATCCTTCCGGCATCCTGCCGCCCGATGCGGTGCGCGAATTCGAGGCGCTGGGCGAGAAGCATCTCGCCGACCTGCTGACCGCGCCGGCCGAACGCGCCTTCTGGTGGCCGCGCTTCCAGCGCCTGGCGCGCTGGTTCGTCGCCGAGGAGAACAAGCGCCGCGCCACCGGCGCGAGGCTGCTCGACAGCGAGAGCAAGGCCGCCATGACGGTCGGCCCCGCGAGCCGTCCGCTGCGCATCGAGGCCCGCGCCGACCGTGTCGACGCGTTGGAGCGCGGCGCCTGGGAGATCATCGACTACAAGACCGGCCGCGTGCCCACCAAGGACGAGATGGAGGCATTGTTTGCGCCGCAGCTCCTGCTCGAGGCCGCGATGGCCGAACGCGGCGGCTTCGAGAAGATCGACGGCAAGGCGGAGACGGTGCGTCTCTCCTACTGGCAGGCCAACGGCCTCGGCGATGGCGGCAAGGTGAGCCCGATCAAGGACAGCGACGCGCTCGTGGCCGAGATGATGGTGCTGGTCGAGAAGATGGCGACGCACTTCGCCCAGCCGAACACGCCCTATCCCGCCCTGCCGTGGCCGTCCTACGGCCCGCACTTCAACGACTACGCCCATCTCGAACGCGTCGCCGAATGGTCGACCGCGGGCGGCGGTGACGAATGAGCGACATACTCGACGCCCTCGCCCTCGCGACCGACGCGCAGCGAAGCGCGACCACGCCCGATCATTCGGCCTGGGTCGAGGCCAATGCCGGCACCGGCAAGACGAAGGTCCTGACCGATCGCGTGACGCGGCTGCTGCTGGACGAGGTGAAACCCGAGCGCATCCTCTGCCTCACCTTCACCAAGGCGGCGGCGGCCGAGATGCGCAACCGCCTCGCCCACCAGCTCGGCCGCTGGGCGCTGACCGACGACGCCGCGCTCGACGCCAGCGTCGGCAAGCTGATCGATCGCGCGCCCAGCCCGAAGGAGCGCGTGGTCGCGCGCCGCCTGTTCGCGCGCGTGCTCGACGCGCCGGGCGGCATCAACATCCTCACCATCCACGCCTTCTGCCAGGCGCTGCTGAAGCGCTTTCCGCTCGAGGCGGGCGTGGCACCGGGCTTCGAGATCCTCGACGAGGCCGAGGCCCAGACGATCCTGCGCCGCGTGCAGGACGAGCAGATGGAAGCCCTGGCCCGCAGCGATGCGCCGCCGGAACTCGCGGCCGCGCTCGCGACCGTCGCCGGCAAGGTGTCGATTGCCGAGTACGCCGAGCTGATGGCACGGCTGCTGAGCGAGCGGGCCTGGCTGCTGGCCCGCATCGGCGACGAGGCCGGCCTTCAACGGGTCCACGCGCGCCTGGCCAAGGCAATGGGGTGCGGCGTCGCCGATACGGCCGACAGCCTGACGGCCGATGCCTGTCTCGAAGCGGCGTTCGATGCGGCCGCGCTGCGTGAGGCGGCGCGCGCCTTGGCCAAAGGCGGCAAGCAGGACAAGACACGCAGCACCGCCATTGCCGAGTGGCTGGCCTCGTCGGATCGTCCCGCCACGCTCGCCGACTACGCCGGCGCCTTCTTTACGGCCAAGGGCGAAATCCTGGCGCGACTCGCGACCAAGGCGGCGATCGCCGAAATGCCGGGCATCGAGGAGGTGCTTGTGCGCGAGGCGAGGCGTCTGGCGGAGGTTCTCGACCGCATCAATGGCGCCGCCCTGGTGGAGCGAACTCTGGCGCTGCTGCGGCTCGCTCTGGACGTCACAGAGCGTTACACGCGCGCCAAGCGCCGCCGCGCCGTGCTCGACTACGACGATCTGATCGTCGCCACGCGGCGCCTGCTGGAAACCGCCGAGAACGCGGCCTGGGTACTCTTCAAGCTCGACGGCGGTATCGACCATGTGCTGGTCGACGAGGCGCAGGACACCAACCCCGACCAGTGGGAAGTGATCCGCAGCCTCACCGCGGAGTTCTTCGTGGGCGAAGGCGCGGTCGACCGCAGCCGCACGATCTTCGCCGTCGGCGACACCAAGCAGTCGATCTTCGGCTTCCAGCGCGCCGATCCGCGCAAGCTGAAGGAGATGCGCAAATGGTTCGACGATCGCAGTCGCGTCGCCGACCGGATGTTCGTACCGGTCGCGCTCAATGTCTCGTTCCGCTCGACGCCGGCCGTGCTCGATGCCGTCGACTGGGTGTTCGGGGAGATCGAGGCGGCGAAGGGCGTCGCCGAGCCGGGCGGCGTGATCCACTTGCCCAGCCGCAAGAACGAACCCGGCCGCGTCGAGCTGTGGCCGCTGGTGGTCGGCAGCGACGACGAGACCGACACCAAGGACATCGAAGCCGCCGGCAGCGGCCCGGCGCTTTCCCTGCCGCACGAGCGGCTGGCCCAGCTCATCGCCGTGCACGCCAAGAGCCTGATCGGCACGGAACGCCGCGCGCGCGACGGCGAGAAGCTGCATGCCGGCCACTTCATGGTGCTGGTGCGGCGGCGCAACGAATTCGTGAACGCGTTGGTGAAGCACCTGAAGCGCGAGGGCGTCGAGGTGGCGGGCGTCGACCGCCTCAACCTCGGCCAGGAACTGGCGATCCAGGACCTGCTGGCATTGGCCCGCTTCGTCCTGCTGCCGCAGGACGATCTCAACCTCGCGGCGCTCCTGAAGTCGCCGCTGATCGGTCTGCGGGAAGAGCAGCTTTTCACGCTTGCCTGGGATCGACCCGGCCATCTCTGGCGTGCCTTGCGCGAGCGCCGGAGCGAGGCTGCGTTCGCTACCGCCTACGCGACCCTCTCCGACTGGCTGCGCCGCGCCGACTACGAAACGCCATTCGATTTCTTCGCGCGCGTGCTGGGACCGGAAGGTGGCCGGCGCCGCCTGCTGGAACGGCTCGGCCGCGAGGCTTCCGATCCGATCGACGAACTGCTGGCGCGCGCGCTGCAGTACCAGGGCATCGAGGGCGGCTCGCTGCAGGGCTTCCTGCGCTGGTTCGAGACCGGCGGCGGCGAGATCAAACGCGACCTCGACCAGAACCGGCGGCGTGAATTGCGCATCCTCACCGTGCATGCCTCCAAGGGCCTGCAGGCGCCGATCGTCTATCTTCCCGACACGACCCGCGTGCCGCAGAACCGCGAGCGGCTGCTGGTCGACGCCGACGACGAGGCCCGCCTCTGGGTGCCGCGCACCGACGACGCCAACGAAGCCGCACGCACGTGGCGGGGCGAGGTCCACGCCCGCACGCTGGAGGAGCAGAACCGCCTGCTCTATGTCGCCATGACCCGTGCCGAGGACCGGCTCTATGTCGGCGGCTGGGTCGGTTCGCGCAAACCCGATGGTGGCTGCTGGTACGAACGCATCGAGGCCGGCCTTCGCGCCAGCGGCGAAGCCGAGATGCCGTCCAGTCGCCCTCCCCTTGTGCGAGCCGTGTCGCGGTCATTCGATTTCGCGTCGGTGCTCGGGGCGAACGGCTGGTCGGGCGACGGGTACGAGCTGGTGAACGAAGGCCACATCGTCGAGACCGAGCAACCGGAGCTGCCGATCGACGACGAGGCGCGAATGCCCGATTGGGCGAGCGAGCCCGCGCCGGGCGAGCCCGATCCGCCGACGCCGCTCGCGCCTTCGCAACCGCTGCCCGACGAGGCCGCGGCCGAACCGCGGGCCTACAGTCCGCTGATCGCCGACGATCCAAGGCGCTGGCAGCGCGGCCTGCTGCTGCACGATCTGCTGCGACATCTCCCCGGCCTGCCGTCGGCGGCGCGCAGCGAAGCGGCCCGCCGCTTCCTTGCCCAGCCCGCGCACGAGCTTCCGCCGAAGGACGTGGAGAGCTGGGCCGCGGAGGCACTGTCCGTCACCGAAGCACCTGCTCATGCCGCGCTGTTCGCCCAGGGATCGCGCGCCGAGGTGCCGTTGATCGGCACGGTGAAGACGGCGCGCGGCACCTTCACGGTGAGCGGCCAGGTCGACCGGCTGGCCGTATCGGCAACGGAAGTCCTGATCGTCGACTACAAGACCAACCGTCCGCCGCCCGACTCAGCCGCCGGCGTGGCGCTGGCCTATCGCCGCCAGCTCGCGCTCTATCGGGCGCTGCTCCAGCAGATTTATCCGGGCCGCACGGTCAGGGCTTTCCTGCTGTGGACCGCGGCCCCGCGCCTGATGGAGATTTCTGCAGAAACCCTAGATAAATCAATGCCTTATGCCGCCGCATCTTGACTCCGGGGGCGTGCGTTCCTAGCTTCTGGGGCAAGGGCGGCGCCGGTCCCTCCGACCGGCCTGTAGCGTTTTTGGGAGAACCCGCGATGACCGTTAAAGCAACCGATGCTTCCTTCGAGCAGGAAGTCCTGAAATCCGACACGCCCGTCCTCGTCGACTTCTGGGCCGAGTGGTGCGGCCCCTGCCGCATGATCGGCCCGTCGCTCGAAGACATCTCCAAGGAGATGGATGGCAAGCTCAAGGTGGTGAAGGTCAACATCGACGAGAACCCGATGGTGCCGACGCGCTACGGCGTCCGTTCGATCCCCACC
>JAKFVZ010000779.1 GCA_021732965.1 Reyranella sp. | reverse complement strand
ATGTCGTTGACGCAAGCGCCAGCCAGCTTCGAGGAGTAGCGCAGGCAGCAGTTGGTGTGGCGGTGCATCAGCGTGCTGACCCGCGCATCGTCCTTCAAGTCGAGCATCAAGCCCAGGATCGGATGGTCGAGCAGATGCTCGCCGACCGGTCGCTCGGCCACGACCGCGATACCCAGCCGGTCGAGCACCGCGCGCCGGCCAATGCCGGAGCGCTGCAGGATCGCCGGCGAATGGATGGCGCCGGCCGACAGGATGACCTCGCGGCGCGCCCGGACGTTTCGCGCCTCGCCGCCCACGTTGACGCGCACGCCGCTGACATGCGGGCGATTGCCCTCGAATTGCAGCGTGTCGACGATCGCCTCCCCGACGATCGTGAGGTTGGAGCGCCCACGTGCCGGCTCGAGATAGCCGTCGTTGGTCGAGATGCGCAGCCCTTGTCGGCTGTTGATCGCGTAGGGTCCGACGCCGGTGCCGGTCGGTGCATTGTGGTCGTCGCACCACGGATAGCCGAGACCCAGCGCCGCCTCTCTCAGCGCCCGGTCGACCGTGCCCCATTGCTCGATGGGCGCGCGATAGACTGGCAGGGGGCCGCTGTTGCCGTGATAGGGCGCGTCGCCGAAATCGACATCGGTTTCGAGCTTGCGGAAGTAGGGGAGGCAGGCCTCCCAGCCCCAGCCCGTCGCGCCCATGGAGGCCCAGTCCTCGAAATCCTCCGGAATGCCGCGGATCGCGATCTGGCCGTTGATGGTCGAACTGCCGCCGATCGCACGCCCGCGCCACAGGAGCTTCGGCTCCTGTCGCTCGGTGCGGCGCGCCAGCAGCTTCGGATAGCGGTAGTTGTCGTCGCCGATGGCGCGCAGCGGGTTCGGGATGCGAAGGTGATGCGGCGTCTCGGCGGTGCGGAAGTCGCGGCCGGCCTCGAGCAGCAGGACGCGCAGCGCCGGGTCCTCGGTCAGCCGGGCCGCAAGCGTCGCGCCGGCCGAGCCGCCGCCGATGATGATGTAGTCGTACTCTTCGTCCATGTTTCGCATCTCGTTGTTCCGGCGGATGGCACGCTTCTTGGTTAGAATGCCACCGCCCGCCAAGAATGCCGCACGCAAAAGGAGCGCCGCATGGTCGCAAACGTCCTGGAGGTCAATCCCGAACGCCTGTGGGAGAGCCTCGAACGATCGGCCGAGATCGGGCGTTTCCGCGACGTTGGCCTGCGCCGCCTCGCGCTCTCCGCCGAGGATAAGCAGATGCGCGACCTGTTCGTCGACTGGGCCAAGACGGCGGGCTGCGCGGTCGAGATCGATCGCCTGGGCAACATCTTTGCGCGCCGTCCGGGGACCGATCCGTCATTGCCGCCAGTCGCAATCGGCAGCCATCTCGACACGCAGATCTGCGGTGGCCGTTACGACGGCATCCTCGGCGTGTTGTGCGGCCTGGAGATCGTGCGCACGCTGAACGATCGGGGGCTGCAAACCAAGCGCGGCATCGAGGTCATCTGCTGGACCAACGAGGAAGGCGCGCGCTTCAACCCGCCGATGATGGGTTCGATGGCCTTCGCCAAGGTAATCACCCTGGAGAGCGTGCTGGCCACCACCGACGATGCCGGCATCACGGTCGAGCAGGCACTCGACGAGATCGGCTATGCGGGGCCCGCACCGGTCGGCCGGACCTTCGATTCCTATCTTGAGCTGCACATCGAGCAGGCGCCGGTGCTGGACCGCGAGGGCTGCGACGTCGGCATCGTGGTCGGCGGCTACAAGACCCAGGCGCTGCGGCTCACGATCAACGGCGACACCGGTCACGCCGGCGGTACGCCGATGGCACAGCGGCGCAACGCGCTGGTCGGCGCGGGCTATGTCATCGCCGCGGTCAACGACATCGGTCTCGCCTATGCCGCCGATGAGGGCCGCACTACGACGACGCGCATCGAGAGCTTCCCCAACCTGGCCGGCACCTACGCCGAGCAGGTGAAGCTCACCATCGACTTCCGCCACATCGACGCCGACCGCTTCAAGGCGATGCGCGCCGAGGTCGATGCCGCCATCGTCGCCGCGGCGAAGAAGGCCAATGTCGAGATCGAGGTCGCCGAGGGCTGGAGCTGGGGCAGCGAGTTGTTTGCGCCCGAATGCATCGAGCTCCTGAAGTCGACGGCGAAGGAACTGGGCCTGCCCTATCGCGAGATGCGCAGCCAGGCCGGTCACGATGCCTACGCGGTGGCAACGATGGCGCCGACGGCGATGATCTTCACGCCCTGCTTCGAGGGCATCAGCCACAACGTCAACGAGGCGATCGAACTCGCGCGCTCGGTACCCGGCGCCAACCTCCTGTTGAACGCCGCGGTGACGCGAGCGAATCGCTAACCATCGGAGCGCGCCACTCCAGTGGCGCTCATACCTTGTTATGGCGACGCTTGAGCGCCACTGGAGTGGCGCGCTCCCTTGAGCCGTTCAGGCCGATGTCGGCGTGAACCGGGCGACGAGCTGGTGCGAGTCGCCGGGATAGGTCAGGCGGACGTGGGTCACCGGGAGGGCGGCGCGCCAGGTGCGGCGTTCTACGATCAGGCAGGCTGTGCCCGACGGTACCGACAGGGATGCGGCAACGTCTTTTGGGGCGTTGCTGGCGCTGATCCGATGCTCCGCCGCCGTCCAGGGCACGCTGTCGAGCAGCCAGCGGCCGGGCGGCACTTCCTGGAAGCTTTCTTCGGTCGCCTGCGGGACCGCTTCGAGATTGATCAGGCGTTCTTCCAGGCAAAAGACCTTCGGGCCGGCGAAGTGGCGGGCGATCAGTTCGAGGACGCGGCTGGCCGACTTCGTGTCGAACCGCTCGCGATCCGCGGTCGTGCTACGCCTTATGGCGCGCGAGACCAGCTCGAACCGGTAGGGCCGGCCGAGCGCCAGCACCTCGGCCTTGATGTCGTGGATCTCCAGCACCGCCGCCTGCGATTGCGGCCGCGTCACGAAGGTGCCGGCCTTGCGGCGGCGCTCGACCAGCCCGGCGCGGGCGAGCTTGGCCAGCACGTTGCTCACCGTCATGCGCGAGCAATCATAGGCCTCGGCCAGCTCGTGTTCGGTGGCGATGCGCGCGCCGGGCGCCAGCTTGCCCGACAGGATCTTGCCCTGCAGGTCGCCCAGGATCTTCTGGTGGAGGGACGGTGCGGCGGCGGTCACGACTGGTGCAATACCTTGTGCAATGCCTGACGGTAGCGCCGGCCGATGGCGTCGCGATGGATGTGCCGACCGCCGTTCACCAGCCTGGTGCCGGCCCGCCAGACACAGTCCACGGTCTGACGTCGGCCGGCGAAGATCCAGCCGTCGAGCCAGCGATCGTGTTGGCGATGTGCGAGTGCCGTATCGTCGGCCTTCAGGCTCACCAGATCGGCAGGTTGTCCGACGGCGAGCATCGACGGCGCCCCGAGCGCCTGTGCGCCGCCGGCGAGAGCGGCATCGAACAGGCTGCGTCCCACCGACGGCGTCGAGGCCCGGGCCAGCGCGTTGCGGGTGCGCAGGGAAAGCCGCTGGCCGTATTCGAGAAGGCGAAGCTCCTCGGCGGCGTCGATCAGGACGTTGGAGTCCGAGCCGACGCCGAACCGGCCGCCACGCTCCATGAACGATTGCGCGGGAAAGAGCCCGTCGCCGAGATTGGCCTCGGTGATGGGGCACAGGCCTACGGCGGCGCCGCGGGCGACGATGTTGTTGCTCTCGGCCTCGGTGACATGCGTCGCATGGACGAGGCACCAGCGTTCGTCGACCGGCAGGCGATCGAGCAACAGCTCGACCGGCCGCTGGCCCGACCAGCCGAGACAATCCTCGACCTCCTTCACCTGTTCGGCGACGTGAATATGGACCGGGCCGCCATTGGCGAGTGGCAGGATCTCCAGGATCTCCTCGGGTGTGGCTGCGCGCAGACTGTGCGGCGCGACGCCGACCACGGCGCCGGGCAGCGACGACGCAGCCTTGCGGCTGGCCTCGATCAGGCGGCCGTACCGGTCGATATCGTTGATGAAGCGCCGTTGCCCATGTGCGGCAGGCAGGCCGCCGAAGCCGGCATGGCGATAGAAGACGGGGAGCAGCGTCAGGGCGATGCCGGTCTCGCCGGCTGCCGTGGCGATCCGGGCCGCCAGTTCGCCGATGTCGGCATAGGGCGTGCCATCGGGATCGTGGTGGACGTAGTGGAATTCGCCGACGCGGGTAAAACCGCTTTCGAGCATTTCCAGGAAGGCCTGGGCCGCGATCGCCTCGACTTCCTCGGGGCCCATATGGTCGACGAAGCGGTACATGGCTTCGCGCCAGGTCCAGAAGCTGTCGGCGGTGGCGCCGCGCCGCTCGGTGAGGCCGGCCATGCCGCGCTGGAAGGCGTGGCTGTGCAGGTTGGGCAGGCCGGGCAGGCCGATCTCGTGGATTTCGTCCCCCGTCTCGGCCGGCGTGTCCTTCGTCAATGTTTCGATCCGGCCGTCGCGGATGACGAGGCGCACGTCATCAGCCCAGCCGTCGGGCAGAAGGAGAGAGCGGAACCAGAGGGCGGTTCTGGACATATTATTATGTATAGTCATAATATGCCCGCCATGCAATGTGACCGCCTCTGGAACAACGCACGCCTCGCGACCCTGACAGGCGAGGGACTGGGGATCGTCGATGACGGCATCGTCGCGGCGCGCGACGGGCGCATCGTCTATGCCGGCACGGCAGCGAATGCGCCGACGCTCGAAGCTGCCGAGACGATGAACTGCGCCGGCCGTTGGATCACGCCGGGCCTGGTCGATTGCCACACGCACATCGTGTATGGCGGCAACCGCGCCCATGAATTCGAGCTGCGTCTCGCCGGTGCCAGCTACGAGGAGATCGCGCGGGCCGGCGGCGGAATCGTCTCGACCATGCGGGCGACGCGGGCGGCGACCGAAGACGAGCTGGTCGCCAGCGCACTGCCGCGGGTCGACGCGCTGATCGCCGAAGGCGTGACGACGCTGGAGATCAAGTCGGGCTACGGGCTCGACATGCCCACCGAGATGAAGTCGCTGCGCGCCGCCCGCCGAATTGGCGAGATGCGGCCGCTGTCGGTGAAGACGACATTCCTCGGCGCGCATGCGTTGCCGCCCGAGGCCAAGGGCGACAAGGACGCCTACATCGGCACGGTCAGCGACGAGATGCTGCCCGCCGTCGCGAAGGCGGGGCTGGCCGATGCGGTCGACGGCTTCTGCGAGGGCATCGCCTTCACGCCTGAACAGATCGGCCGTGTGTTCGAAGCAGCCAAGGCCCATGGCCTGCGCGTGAAGCTGCATGCCGAACAGCTTTCCAACCTGCATGGGGCGAGCCTTGCCGCGCACTATGGTGCGCTGTCGGCGGATCATCTGGAGCATGTCGACGAAGCAGGCGCGAAAGCGCTTGCGACGGCCGGCACCGTCGCAGTGCTGCTGCCCGGCGCCTTCTACTTCGTGCGCGAGACGCACAAGCCGCCGGTCGAGCTTCTGCGTCAGCACGGCGTGAAGATCGCACTCGCCTCCGACAGCAATCCCGGCACCTCGCCGCTCACCTCGCTGCTGCTGGCGATGAACATGGGCGCGACCCTGTTCCGGCTCACGGTCGACGAATGCCTGGCGGGCGTCACACGCGAGGCGGCGCGGGCACTGGGCTGCCTCGACAGCGTCGGCACTCTCGAAGCCGGCAAATGGTGCGATCTCGCGATCTGGAACATCGAGCGTCCGGCCGAGCTGGTCTACCGGATGGGTTTCAATCCGCTGCACGAACGGGTCTGGAGAGGCAAATGAAGGCGATCGTGATTACGCCCGGCACGGTTCCTCTCGCGGCCTGGCGCGACATCTATCGCGGCGCGGCGGTGAGCCTCGACCCGGCCGCCTACGGTGCGATCGAGACGTCGGCGCGGGCCGTCTCTTCCATTCTGGCAAAGGGCCAGCCGGTCTACGGCATCAACACCGGCTTCGGAAAGCTGGCGAGTGTCCGCATCGAGGCCGCCGACCTGCAAACGCTCCAGCGCAACATCGTTCTCAGCCATGCCGCCGGCGTCGGCGCGCCGATGCCCGTGTCCGTGGTGCGCCTGATGATGGCGTTGAAGCTCGGCAGCCTGTCGCAGGGCGCCTCCGGCGTACAGCCCGCGACGGTGCGGCTGCTGGAAACGCTGCTGGCCGAGGGCCTGACACCCGTTGTGCCCTGCCAGGGTTCGGTCGGTGCCTCGGGCGATCTCGCGCCGCTCGCGCATATGAGTGCGGCGATGATCGGCGTCGGCTCCTTCATCGTCGACGGCAAGACCGTGCCGGCCGCGAAGGCGCTGGGCGATGCGGGACTTCGGCCGCTCGTCCTCGGCGCGAAGGAAGGGCTCGCGCTGCTCAATGGCACGCAATTCTCGACCGCCTATGCCCTGGCCGGCCTGTTTGAGGCGGAGAACCTCTATGGCGCGGCCCTCGTGACCGGCGCGCTCTCGACTGATGCCGCGCGCGGCTCGGATGCGCCGTTCGATCCCCGCATCCATGCACTGCGTCGTCACCGCGGGCAGATCGCGGCGGCGGACTCGCTGCGCCGCCTGATGGCGGGCTCGGCGATCCGCGCCTCGCATCTGGTTGGCGACGAGAGGGTGCAGGATCCCTATTGCCTGCGGTGCCAGCCGCAGGTCATGGGTGCCGTGCTCGACATATTGCGCCAGGCCGCAGCGACGCTGGAAACGGAAGCCAATGGCGTCACCGACAATCCGCTGATCTTCACCGATCCCGAGGAAGCGCTGTCGGGGGGCAACTTCCACGCCGAGCCCGTGGCCTTCGCCGCCGACATCATCGCGCTGGCGCTGTGCGAGATCGGCTCACTGGCGGAGCGCCGCATCGCCATGCTGGTCGATCCGGCGCTGTCGGGCCTGCCGGCCTTCCTGACGCCGCGGCCCGGCCTCAACTCGGGCTTCATGATCCCGCAGGTGACGGCGGCCGCGCTGGTTTCCGAGAACAAGCAGCGCGCCTATCCCGCCAGCGTCGATTCGATCCCGACCTCGGCCAACCAGGAAGATCATGTCTCGATGGCCGCGCACGGCGCGCGCCGCCTGCTCGACATGGCGGCCAACCTTTCGTCCGTCATCGGCATCGAACTTCTGGCGGCGGCGCAGGGCTGCGACTTCCACCGGCCGCTGGCCTCCAGCCCGCCGCTCGAAGCGGTGCGCGAATTGCTGCGCCGCGAGGTGCCGCATCTCGAGGACGACCGCCAC
>JAKFVZ010000763.1 GCA_021732965.1 Reyranella sp. | reverse complement strand
CCGCCTGACGACACGCGCAAGCTCGGCCTTGCGGAATGGCTTCGACAGGAGGATCTGCCCGGGCGGGGGCCGCCCGGTCGCAGCGATCGTGCCCTCCGGATAGCCCGACATGAGCACGACCGGCACGCCGGGACACAAGCGTCTCGCCTCATCGGCCAGGATGTCGCCGCTCACGGGCCCGGGCATGACGACGTCCGTCAGCAGGAGATCGAAGGCATCGGCGTCGCGGCGCAGTATCGACAGCGCCTCCGAGCCGTTGGCGGCTTCGGTCACGCGATAGCCCAGCCTCTCGAGTTGGGAGACGACGAGCACGCGGACCGAGGGCTCGTCTTCCACCACGAGGATCCGCTCGGACCCGCCCTGAAGTTCGTCGCTGCCGCTCCCCGGTTTCGCCTGCATCTCCTTATGTTCCGCCAACGGAAACAACATCCTCACCGTCGTGCCGTGACCGGCGGCAGGCGCCGGGATGCTCTCGATCTCGATCAGACCCTGGGACTGTTTCACGAAGCCGTAGACCATGCTCAGCCCGAGGCCCGACCCTCGCCCGGCGTCCTTGGTCGTGAAGAAGGGCTCAAAGACCCGGTCTCGTACCTCGGGGGTCATCCCGGTGCCGGTGTCGGTGACCGAAAGCACCACGTATTCGGTCTCCTCGGCGTCAGCGGAGGATCGGGTCTCGCGCCGTGTCGCGACCGTCAGAGTCCCCCCTGCCGGCATGGCGTCGCGCGCGTTCAGGCAGATGTTGAGCAGGGCGGTTTCGAGCTGGGGCCGGTCCGTGAAGATGGCCGGCAACCCGGGTTCCAGGCTCACCTCGAAAGCGATGTGCTCGCCAAGCGTCCGTGCCAGAAGCTCGGAGGTCGTGGTCACGAGATCGGCGATTTCCAGGCGTTCGGGCCTGAGTGTCTGCCGGCGCGAGAAGGCGAGCAGCTGGTGCGTCAGCTTGGCCGCGCGAGCCGCCGCACCGTTGATCCGTTTGAGGTGCTCGACCGCGAGGTCGAGCGTCGCCCTGCCGTCCTCCGTGTCCTCGATGACGGCGTCGGCGTTCGCCATGATCACCATGAGGATGTTGTTGAAGTCATGGGCGACACCCCCCGTCAGCTGGCCGACGGCTTCGAGCTTCTGGGACTGCCGCGCCGCCTCCTCGCGGGCCTTCTGCTCCGTGATGTCGACTCCACTTCCCACCAGCCGAACGGCCCGGCCGTCCGCGTTGCGGATGACCTTTCCCTTTACCGACATCAGGCCGTAAGTCCCGTCGGCCCTGAGGAGGCGGTATTCCTCACGCCAATGATCGCCGCCGCCGTCAATGACGGCGCGGACCCCTTCCAGCACCTTCGACAGGTCGTCCGGATGGATTCGTCTGCGCCAGTGATCGGTGGCATCCGCCGTCTCTTCAGGCTGATAGCCGTACGTTATCGCCGCAAGGCCGCTGCGCCACACCGTGTTGTCCGCGATGTTCCAGTCCCATACGACATCGGAAGTCATCGAGGCGATGATCCGGGACCGCCCATCGCTCACCGCCAGCGCGTCCAGTGCGTCCTTGTGCTTCGTGATGTCGCGAATGATCGCCGTGTAGTGTGTGAGGCGGCCATGCAGGTCCCGGATCGGCGTCAGGCTCACTTCGGCCCAGTATTTTCTTCCGTCCCGAGCGTAGTGCAGCAACTGCACCGTGATGGACCTTCCTTCCGCCAACGCCGCGAGGAGCCGCGCGGCTGCCGCCGGATCGGTATCGGGACCGTGCAGCAGTTCGGCCGGCGTATGTCCCACCGTCTCGGAAGCGGCGTAGCCGGTCTGGCGCGTGAAGGCTTCGTTCACATAGGCGATCCGGTGCTTTCGCCGATCGTCCACGGGATATTCCGTGATGACCACCATGTCGTCGAGATGGGAGACCGCGGCTTCGAGGAGACTGTGATCCCGCTCCGCCGTCAGGTCGCGGCCGACGGCGCAATAGCCCCCGTCGGCTACACGGGCGAACCGCATCGAGACGGGCACTTCACGACCATCGCCGTGCAGCATCGTCGTCTCGATCGTGTCGGTCGCGAAACTGCCCTGCATGAGCATACGGCCCAGCTGCGCTTCGAAAGCGGCGCGCGCGGAGGGCACGATCAGCGCCGCGACCGGCTTTCCCGGCAGCTGGGCCGGATCGAGCCCGAGCACGTCCCGGAACTGCGCGCCTGCGTCGGTGACATGGCCTGAATCGTCCAGCGCGAGAACGAGGTCGGGCGAGGCATCGACGATTCTCCGGTAACGGTCGCGCGCCCGTTCAGCGTCGCGCGCGGCGTCGGCAAGGCGGCTCGCCAGGTCGATGCGGTCCGATTCGGCCGCCGGAAGCCACCGCCAGAGGAGCAGGAAAAGGATGAGGCCGCCCGCGAACAAATTCACCAGCCGAGGCAGCACGACGAGCGTGGGCGCTTCGAGCAGCACCTTCAATTGTGACGGCAGGATGCCGTAGACGGCATTCCAGTACGCACCGAAATAGGCGTTCTCGAAAAGCGTACGGAACGCATCGATCGCCAGCACGACCACGAGCACGAAGAACAGCCGGTTGACGTCGGGCGGCCGCCGCAACCGGGCGAGCAGGACGCCCAGCACGACGGCCCAGAGCACCACGCCGACGCCGTAGGTGGCAGGTACGACGAACCTTTCGAGCCCATGCAACATGGGGGCCTCCCGGCCTATTGCTTCATTGGTTGCCGCCAATAATACAAGGTCCGGGGCAACAAAGCGCGCAACAAATGGATCTACAACCTTTGGCGCTGTTCGGAGTCGGGGAACCGAGCCGGGCCGGCCTTGTTGCCTGCGAAAAAGCACGCATAGTGGCCGCATCGGTGGCCGGTCACTCCCGCCCTCCCTTCAATATCGCGTCCGAGTACATGAAACTGATCGTCAAGAAGTCACGGATACACGGCATGGGTCTGTTTGCCGCCGAGGACATTGCCTGGGGCGTCAAGATCATCGAGTACAAGGGCGAGGTGATCCCCGACGCCATCGCCCTCGCGCGCATCGCCGCGGGATCGGACTGCATCTTCGAGCTCGATGAGGACAAGAACATCGACGGCGCGGTCCGCGGCAACGAGGCGCGTTACGCCAACCACGACCGCCGCAAGCCCAACTGCTTCGTGCTTCGCGACGGTGGCAAAATCTGGCTCGTGGCGGGCATCGAAGGAATCCGCAAGGGCGAGGAAATAACCTTCGACTACGGCTCCACGTTCTACGAACTGTAGCCGCGCCGGAAGCAAGCGAACAATGCGCTTGAAGTATCACAGGCGCGCCGTTCATACCCGCGGACCGACGAGAGCGACGGTATCGCTCAGCTCCTGCCGAAGAGGGTTTTCTTGGTAGTCTCCATCCAGGCGCGCATTGCCGAGGAACTCGGCGTCAAGGAACAGCAGGTCCAGGCCACGGTCGAGCTGCTCGACGGCGGCGCGACCGTCCCCTTCATCGCGCGCTACCGCAAGGAAATCACCGGATCGCTGGACGATGCGCAGCTCCGCACGCTGGAGGAGCGGCTGGGCTACCTGCGCGAACTCGAAGCCCGGCGGAAGGTCATTCTCGAGTCGGTGCGCGACCAGGGAAAGCTCGACGCCAAGCTCGAGGCGGCGATCCTGGCGGCCGACAGCAAGAGCCGCCTGGAGGACATCTACCTGCCCTACAAGCCCAAGCGCCGCACCAAGGCCGAGATCGCCAAGGAAGCGGGGCTGGGGCCGCTCGCCGACCTGCTCCTGCAGGATTCCACGGTCCTGCCGGCCGAGCGCGCGGCGCCCTTCGTCTCGGCCGACAGGAACGTCGCCGACACGACGGCGGCGCTGGAGGGCGCGCGGGCCATTCTGGTCGAGCGCTTCGCCGAAAATGCCGATCTGATCGGCGCCCTGCGCGAGGAATTCTGGATCAACGGCCGCCTCGTTTCCAAGGTGCGGGAGGGCAAGCAGGAAGCCGGCGCCAAGTTCAGCGACTATTTCGATTTCTCGGAGGCCCTGGCCAAGATGCCCTCGCACCGCGTGCTGGCCCTGTGCCGCGGCGAGCGCGAGGAGATCCTGGGCCTCAATGTCGAGCCGGACGATCCCGCGACGCGGCCGCCTGCCGCCCAGGCCGTTCCCAGCGCCTACGAACTGCGCATCATGCGGACCTACGGCATCTCCGACCAGGGACGGCCGGGCGACAAGTGGCTGACCGATACGGTGCGTTGGGCCTGGCGCACCAAGATCACGATCATGCTGTCGATCGACCTGCGCCTGCGCCTGTGGACGGCGGCCGAGGAAGAAGCGGTGCGGGTCTTCGCCTCCAACCTGCGCGACCTGCTGCTGGCCGCGCCCGCCGGCACGCGGGCCACGCTTGGACTCGATCCCGGCTTCCGCTCGGGCGTGAAGGTCGCCGTGGTCGACGCCACCGGCAAGGTGGTGGCGACCAGCACGATCTATCCGCACGAGCCGCAGCGGCGCTGGGACGAATCGCTGGCCATCCTGGCCCGGCTGGTGCGCGAGCATAAGGTCGAGTTGATCGCCATCGGCAACGGCACCGCCTCGCGCGAGACCGACAAGCTCGCCCTCGAGCTGCTGAAGGGCCTGTCCGACGCCAAGCTGCAGAAGGTGGTGGTGTCGGAAGCCGGCGCGTCGGTCTATTCCGCCTCGGCCTATGCGTCGGAGGAACTGCCGACACTCGACGTCACGCTGCGTGGCGCGGTGTCCATCGCCCGCCGTCTGCAGGACCCGCTGGCCGAACTGGTGAAGATCGACCCGAAGTCGATCGGCGTCGGCCAGTACCAGCACGATCTCAGCGAGTTCAAGCTGTCGAAGTCGCTCGACGCCGTGGTCGAGGATTGCGTGAACGGCGTCGGCGTGGACCTCAACACCGCCTCGGCGCCGCTGCTGGCGCGCGTCTCCGGCATCGGCCAGGGGCTGGCGCAAAGCATCGTCTCCCATCGCGACGCGCACGGCGCCTTCCGCTCGCGCAAGGCGCTGAAGGACGTGCCGCGGCTCGGCCCCAAGGCGTTCGAGCAGTGCGCAGGCTTCCTGCGCATCCCCGCCGGCGACGATCCACTCGATGCCTCGGCGGTGCATCCCGAATCCTATCCGGTCGTCCATCGGATCATCGCGGCGACCAAGAGCAAGATCGACGCCCTGATCGGCAACGGCGCTGCCCTGCGAGCGCTGTCGCCCAGCGACTTCGTCGACGACAGGTTCGGCCTGCCCACCGTCACCGATATCCTGCGCGAACTCGAGAAGCCGGGACGCGATCCGCGCCCGGCCTTCAAGACGGCGGAGTTCAAGGCCGGCGTCGAAACGCTGAACGATCTCGAGCCGGGCATGGTGCTCGAGGGCGTCGTCACCAACGTCGCCGCGTTCGGCGCCTTTGTCGACGTGGGCGTCCACCAGGACGGGCTCGTCCACGTCTCGGCGATGTCGAGGACCTTCGTGAAGGATCCCCGCAGCCTCGTGAAGCCGGGTGACATCGTGCGCGTGAAGGTTCTGGAGGTCGACAAGCCGCGCAAGCGGATCGCCCTCACCCTGCGTCTCGATGACGAGGCCGGCAAGCAGCCGGCGCGAGGCGGCAGCCGCCCCGAACCCGGTGGCGCGTCGAAGCGCGATCAGGCGCGCGTGCAATCGGCCAAGCCGAGCGCGCCGGGCAATGCGATGGCCGATGCGCTGAGAAGAGCGGGCCTCGGCACGCGCAAGTGAACGTTGAAGTCCTAGAACTCCAGCAGGTTGTCCCGGAGGTGCTTGTGGGCGTACTGCTTGCGCGTCACGCCGCGTCGCTGCAGTTCCGGCACGAGCCCGTCGCAGACCTCCATGATGTAGCGGCGGTCGAAATAGCTGTTGAAGATCAGGAACCCGTCGCCGCCCACTTCCTGCATGATCTCCTCCATCAGGCCGCCGACATGGTCGGGCGTCCCCGTGAAATCGATGCCGCCCTTGCGCGCGTAGCTCTGCAGGATCGAGCGCGGCGTCTTGCCGATCCATTTGGCGAGCGACGACTGGTGCCCGTTGGTCGTGAGATGCATGGGCAGCGGCTCGTCGAGGTCGAACTTCGAGAAATCGATGCCGGTCAGCCGCGACATGCCTGACAGATGCATGTCGAGATGCTTCTCGGCCTCGGCCGCTTCCATCCGGCTGCGGTCGCGGGCCGCCTCCATGCTGACGTCGATGATCGGATGGGCCAGGAACAGCACCTTGATATCGTCGGGATTGCGGCCGTACTCGGCCGCCTGTTTGCGAACCTTGTCGCGATAGGCCTTCATGCTTTCGATGCTGCCGCCGCCTTCGGTGATGATGGTGTCGGCCCAGCGCGAGGCGAACTGCTGGCCCCGCGGCGACCCGCCGGCCTGGCAGATCGGCACCCGGCCCTGCGGCGAGCGCGGCGCGTTGAGCGGCCCGCGCACCTTGAAGTACTTGCCCTCGTGGTTGATGGGATGGACCTTGGAGCCGTCCGCAAACATCGGCTTCTCGCGGTCGAGAACGACCGCGTCAGGCTCCCACGCCTCCCACAGCCTGGTCACCACGTCGGCGAACTCGTCGGCGACATCGTATCGCTCGTCGTGCGGCCGGTGCTTGTCGTGGCCGTAATTCTGCGCCGCACCGTCGTTGCTGCCGGTCACGCAGTTCCAGCCGATGCGGCCCTCGGTCGTATGGTCGAGCGAGTTCACCAGGCGCGCCAGCAGGTAGGGCGGATACTCCGACACCGACAGGGTCGGCACGATGCCGACCGTCTTGGTCGCCATCGCGAGGTAGGGCACCAGCACGGCCGGATCGAGCTTGGGGGCGCTTGCCGCGTACTGGAGATAGGAATCGTGCGAGCCCTGATATGTATAGGGCACGTTCGAGGAGTCCTCGATGATCATGTAGTCGAAGCAGGCGCGGTCCATGCCCTTGGCGAGATCGACGAAGATGTCGGGCATCATCCAGCGATTGACGTCGCTGCCGGGAAACTCGCTGCGCCAGCTCTTCGGGCCATACCCCTGGGACAGGAACCACGCCAGATGGAACGGCTTCTTCATGACTGGGACCTCACGCGACGATGATGGGTAGCCGCCTCCTCAGAGTCTGGCCGGAAATGAAAGCGGCTGAAACAACAGGTTACGAGAAACCCCGATAACCTCACCCTGAGACGGCCCTTCGGGCCTTCTCAGGATGAGGTAAGTTACTGAATCGATTCAATTCATTTCCAGTCGGACTCTCAGGACCGGTAGGGTAAGGCGTGCAG
>JAKFVZ010000440.1 GCA_021732965.1 Reyranella sp. | reverse complement strand
GATCCCGACGTGGCGATCGACGAACTGCAGGCGATGGTGGGCATCCCGCTCAGAGGCTGATGCCGTGAAGCGTACCGCCTCTCCGATCACGGCGAAGTATCTGCAGAACGCCGCCGTGTTCTATCTAGAGCGGTACGCCAGTTCGGCAGAGGGATTGCGGCGCGTCCTGCGCCGCCGGGTCTCCAAGGCCCGGATGCTCGAGGCCCCGGTGATGGAGAATGTCGAAGAAGCAATCGAGGCCGTCGTGCAGAAGTTCGTGACGGCCGGTCTTCTCGACGACAAGGCCTTCGCCCAGACCAAGGCGCGGTCGCTGCACCGTCGCGGCATGTCGGGCCGCCTCACTCGCCAGCGGCTGCAGGTCGCGGGCGTTGGTCGTGAGGATGTCGACCAGGCCATGACTGCGCTCGACGACGAACTCGGCACCGATCCCGCGAAGCGCGAGCTTCAGGCCGCCCTGGCCTTCGCCCGCCGACGGCGCCTCGGTCCCTTTCGCCTGAAGGACCGCGAAGACAAGAAGGCGCGCGACCTCGCCTCGATGGCGCGCGCGGGCTTTGCCTATGCGCTGGCCCGCAGGGTGATCGAGGCCGCCGACCCCGATGCTCTGGACGAAGGCTGAGCGGCTCGCCATGGTTCGGCCAACGAGGAAACCATGACCGTCACGATCTGGCACAACCCGCGCTGCAGCAAGTCGCGGCAGACGCTCGACCTGCTGAAAAGCAAGGGTGTCGAGCCCACGGTGCGCGAGTACCTGAAGGTGCCGCCGAGCAAGGCAGAAGTAGAGAAGCTCCTGACTCAGGTCGGCGGCGATCCGCGGGCGCTGATCCGCGACGGCGAGGCCGAGTTCAAGGCACTGAAGCTCAGGAAGGCGGATCTCACCAAGGCCGACATCGTCGACGCCATTGTCGAACATCCGGTCCTGCTGCAGCGCCCGATCGTCGTGAAGGGCGGCCACGCCGCCATTGGCCGGCCGCCCGAGGCGGTCCTGCCTCTGCTGAAATGACGCCATGACCGGGCGGCTTCGCCTCTGGTCGGGCTACGTCCTTTTCGTCTACGTCGTCACCCATCTCCTCAATCACGCGCTCGGGCTGATCTCGCTGCGGGTCCTCGAAGCGGGCCGTCACTGGTTCGCGGCCGTGTGGAGCAATCCCGTCGGGCTGACGGTGCTCTACGGCGCGATGCTCGTTCACTTCCTGCTTGCGCTGTGGTCGCTCTACCGGCGGCGCGCGCTGAAACTGTCGCGCTGGGAATGGGCGCAATGGATCCTCGGTGCCTCTATCATCACGCTGGCCGTCGTCCATGTCGTCGGCACGCGACTCGCGGAGACGCTCTACGACGTCCAGTCGGGCTATCCCTGGGTACTGGGCTCCCTCGTCGCCGGCAGCTGGACGGGCATCCTGCGGCAGTTCTCCCTGCCGCTGGTCGTGTGGATGCATGGCTGCATCGGCCTGCACTTCGCGCTGCGCCTGAAACCCTGGTATCGCGACTGGCTGCCGCTGCTCTACGGCCTTGCCTTGCTGATCCCCGCCGCCAGCCTCGCGGGCGCGGCCGTCGCGTTGCGCGACATCGCCGAGCTGGCGCAGCGTCCCGGCTTTCTCGAGATGCTGTTCGAGCAGGCGCGTGTTCCGGGCGCCGCCCAGATCGCCCATCTCTACTCGATCGCGTCCGGGCTGGAATACACGGCACTCGCGCTGCTCGTCGGCGCGATCGCCGCGCGGCCCTTGCGCGACCTTTGGGAACGACGGGCGGGCGTCGTGCGCCTCGATTACGACGAGCGTCGCAGCGTGACACAGCCTGCCGGTCTCACGATCCTCGAGATGAGCCGCATTGCCGGCATTCCCCATGCGTCGGTCTGCGGCGGGCGCGGGCGCTGCTCGACCTGCCGCGTTCGCATCACCGGCGACGACCGCCACAGGCTGCCGCCGGCCTCGCCCGAGGAAGCGAAGGTGCTGGCGCGAATCGGCGCGCCCGCGAATGTCCGCCTCGCCTGCCAGCTGCACCCGCCGCCGGGCCACTATCGCGTGACCCCGTTGCTGCCGGCCTCCGCCGGGCCGGTCGAGGCCTATCGCCGCCAGCCGCAGGCCCATGGCGGCGAACTCTATGTCGCCGTGCTGTTCGCCGACATCCGCGGCTTCACGACGATCTCCGAGGGCAAGCTGCCCTACGACGTCGTGTTCCTGCTCAATCGCTATTTCCGCGCCACCGGACAGGCGGTCGAAGCCGCCGGCGGACGGCTCGACAAGTTCATCGGCGACGGCGTCATGGCGATCTTCGGCCTCAACCAGGATCCGCAGACCGCCTGCCGCCAGGCACTCGACGCGGCGCGGCGCATGGCGCTGGCGCTCGACGACCTCAACGAGGCGATGTCGGGCGATCTCGACGTGCCGCTGCGCATCGGCATCGGCCTCCATGCCGGCCCCGCCATCGTGGGCGAGATGGGCTATGCGCGCGCCGCCCAGATTACGGCGATCGGCGACACGGTGAACACGGCGAGCCGCCTGGAATCGATGACCAAGGAATTCGCCGTCGAGCTGGTCGTGTCGCAGGAGCTGCTCGATCGTGCCGGCATCGATCTCGGCGAGGCGCCCCGGCACGAGGTCGAAATCCGCGGCCGCCAGAGCCGGCTCGCCGTCCGGGCCGTCGCCAAGGCCGGCGATCTCACGGCAATGTCATAAGATTTTCGTTGTCCGGCGGACGGTCCGGGCGACAATCCAGCGATCTTCAGGAGGTATTCCCATGCGCGCCCTTTTTGTTGCTGCAGCGATGACCGTGACGGCCCTTGGCTTGTCCTCGCCCGTCCTGGCCGCGGGCGGCGGCGGCTCCATGGAAACGCCGGCCAAGCCGGTCGATGCCAATTTCACGCGCGCCAAGGCGATGATCGAGGCACGCGACTACAGGGGCGCGCTGCCATTGCTGCAGCAGGTCGTGACGAAGGACCCGAAGAACGCCGACGCTTACAACCTGATGGGCTTCGCGATGCGCAAGTCGGGCGATGCCAACGGCTCGCTGCAATACTACCAGCAGGCGCTCGCCATCGATTCCCGCCACATCGGCGCCTACGAATATCTCGGCCAGGCCTACCTGATTCTGGGCCGCCTGCCCGAGGCAGAGCAGCAGCTCGCCCGCCTCGACTCGCTCTGCACCTTCGGCTGCGCCGAGTATCGCCAGCTCAAGGCCGCCGTCGCCGACTACAAGGCCGGCAAGCGCCCGACGAACTGAGGCGTTTCCACCGCAATTTACCAATCGACCTCACCCTGAGGAGCCGCGCGCAGCGCGGCGTCTCGAAGGGTGGGCAACCGGCGCAGTGCTCGTGCCCATGCTTCGAGACGCGCTCCTGCGGAGCGCTCCTCAGCATGAGGTTGTTATTTGGTTCGGTCGTGACAAGCCAGCGCCGCAGCTAACGAGCGAAATTTGCTCATGCGGAGGCGTCAACGGGCTTTTGCGCCAGCGGCCCGGCCCGCTATGCTGCGGCAAATAAACGCTCGTTCACGCCGCCGCATCGGAGGGCTCTCGCCATGAGCACCGTCACCCCAGTTCCGCTCGTTTTCGGCGACTACGCCCTCGAGGACCGCTACCGGCTCGGCAAGGGCCGCGTCTACATGACCGGCATCCAGGCGCTGGTCCGCCTGCCGATGATGCAGCGCCAGCGCGACCTCGCGGCCGGGCTCAACACCGGCGGTTTCATCTCCGGCTATCGCGGCTCGCCGCTCGGCATGTACGACAACGCGCTGTGGGGCGCGAAGAAGTACCTGAAAGAGAACAACATCCACTTCCAGCCCGGCCTCAACGAGGATCTCGCGGCGACGGCGGTGTGGGGCAGCCAGCAGACCAACCTGTTCCCCGGCGCCAAGGTCGATGGCGTCTTCTCGATCTGGTACGGCAAGGGCCCGGGCGTCGATCGCTCGATGGACGTGCTGAAGCACGGCAATGCCGCCGGCACCTCGCCGCATGGCGGCGTGATCGCGCTCGCGGGCGACGACCATGGCTGCCAGTCCTCGACGCTCCCGCACCAGAGCGAGCAGGTCTTTGCCGCCGCCATGATCCCGGTCGTCAATCCCGCGACCGTCCAGGAATATCTCGACTTCGGCATGCTGGGCTTCGCGCTGTCGCGCTACTCGGGCTGCTGGGTCGGCTTCAAGGCGATCTCCGAAACCGTCGAGAGCGGCGCCTCGGTGTGGGTCGATCCCGAGCGCATCCAGATCGTGATGCCGACCGACTTCCAGCTCCCGCCGGGCGGCCTCGGCATCCGCAATCCCGATCCGCCGCTGGAGGCCGAGCGCCGCCTGCACGGGCCGAAGATGGCGGCCGTGAACGCGTTCGTGCGCGCCAACGGCTTCGACCGGACCGTGATCGAGCCGACCGAGACCGGCACCAAGGCCCGCATCGGCATCATGACGACGGGCAAAGCCTATCTCGACACGCGCCAGGCACTGGAAGATCTCGGCATCACCGACGAACGCGCCCGGGCGCTCGGCATTCGCCTCTACAAGGTGGGCGTCACCTGGCCGCTCGAATCCGAAGGCGCGCGCCGCTTCGCCGAAGGCCTCCAGGAAGTCATCGTCGTCGAGGAAAAGCGCTCGAACCTCGAAGACCAGTTGCTTCGCATCCTCTATCACCTGCCGGCCGACCGCCGCCCGACGGTGATCGGCAAGGCCGACGAGACCGGCCGCATCATCCTGCCGAGCGAAGGCGAGCTGACGCCGACCGGCGTCGCCATGGTGATCGCCTCGCGCCTGATGAAGCACCAGGGCGAATCGCCCGAGCTGCGCCAGCGCCTCGCGCGTCTTGAAGCGAAAGAGAAGCTGCTGTCGGCGCCGCCGCCCAAGGTCGCGCGCACGCCGTTCTTCTGCTCGGGCTGCCCGCACAACACCTCGACCAAGGTGCCGGAAGGCAGCCGCGCCATGGCCGGCATCGGCTGCCACGGCATGGCGATCTGGATGCCGGAGCGGCGCACCTCGCTGATCAGCCATATGGGTGGCGAGGGCGTGGGCTGGGTCGGCCAGGCGCCGTTCCATTCCGACAACCACATCTTCCAGAACCTGGGCGACGGCACCTACTATCACTCCGGCCTGATGGCGATCCGCCAGTCGGCCGCCGCCGGCGTCAACATCACTTACAAGATCCTGTTCAACGACGCGGTCGCCATGACCGGCGGCCAGCCGCACGACGGCCCGCTGACGGTTCCCGAGATCACGCGGCAGGTCGAGGCCGAGGGTGCGAAGAAGGTGATCGTCGTCACCGACGAGCCCGACAAGTATCCGATGAATGCCGGCTTCGCGCATGGCGTCACGATTCGCCATCGCGACGAGCTCGATGCCGTGCAGCGCGAACTGCGCGAGATCCCGGGCCTCACCGTGCTGGTCTACGATCAGACCTGCGCCGCCGAGAAGCGCCGCCGCCGCAAGCGCGGCACCTTCCCCGATCCGGACCGCCGCGTGTTCATCAACGACGCGGTCTGCGAGGGCTGCGGCGACTGCTCGGAGAAGAGCAACTGCGTGTCGGTGAAGCCGCTAGAGACCGAGCTCGGTCGCAAGCGCCAGATCGACCAGAGCAATTGCAACAAGGACTTCTCCTGCGTGAACGGCTTCTGCCCGAGCTTCGTGTCGGTGCGCGGCGGCGTTCCCGCCAAGGCCCGTCCGCGCAAGCTCGAGGTGGTGAAGGACGATCCCTTTGCGTCGCTGCCGATGCCGACACTGCGGCCGCTCGACGAAGCCTATGGGATCCTGGTGACCGGCATCGGCGGCACCGGTGTCATCACCGTCGGCGCGCTGATCGGCATGGCCGCGCATCTCGAAGGCAAGGGCTGCACCGTCCTCGACTTCACCGGCCTCGCCCAGAAGAACGGCGCGGTGATGAGCCACGTGCGGCTCGCGCCCAAGCCGGAAGACCTCCACGCCGTGCGCATCGCCGCCGGCGGCGCCAACCTGGTGCTGGGCTGCGACATGGTCGTGGCCGCCTCGCCGGCCGCGCTGTCGCGCATCGAGCAGGGCATCACGAAGGCGGTGATCAACGGTCACGTCCAGCCGGTCGCGGCCTTCGTCATGAACGGCGACATGGATCTCGGCGCCGAGTCCATGATGAAGGCGATCCGCGATGCCGCCGGCGACGAGGCCACCTCGTTCATCGACGGCACCGGCCTCGCCACGGCGATCCTGGGCGATTCGATCGCCACCAACCTCTTCATGCTGGGCCATGCCTGGCAGAAGGGCCTGGTGCCGCTGTCGTTCGAGGCGCTGATGCGCGCCATCGAGCTGAACGGCGTCGCCGTCGAGAGCAGCAAGCGGACCTTCAACTGGGGCCGCCTCGCCGCGCACAACATCGCCGCCGTGCAGGCCGCCGCCAAGCCCGCGCTGCGCATCGAGAAGCCGGTTGCGCGCACGCTGGGCGAGATCGTCTCGAAGCGCGTGGAGCTGCTGACCGCCTACCAGGACAAGGAATATGCCGAGCGCTATCGCGCGCTGGTCGACAAGGTGGCCAGGGCCGAGAAGGACAAGGCGCCCGGTCGCCGCGGCCTCGCCGAAGCGGTTGCCAAGTCGCTCTACAAGCTGATGGCCTACAAGGACGAATACGAAGTCGCCCGCCTCTACAGCGACGGCGAGTTCCACAAGAAGCTCAGCCAGCAGTTCGACGGCGACTACAAGATCACCTTCCATCTCGCGCCGCCGTTGTTCGCCGACCGCGATCCGGTGACGGGCGAGCTCAAGAAGAGCGAGTTCGGCTCGTGGATGATGCCGGCCTTCCGCATCCTCGCGTCGCTGAAGCGCCTGCGCGGCGGCACGTTCGACATCTTCGGCTACAGCGAGGAGCGTCGCATGGAACGTCGCCTGATCGGCGAGTACGAAGCCACGGTGGAGACGCTGCTGGCGACGCTCAGCCAGGACAATCACGCGCTCGCGGTGCAGATCGCGGCGGTGCCGGAAACGATGCGCGGCTTCGGCCACGTGAAGGAGAAGAACGTGAAGGCCGCGAAGGAGCGCGAAGCCTCGCTGCTCGCGGCTTACAAGAGCCCCGCCACCCAGTCGATCGCCGCGGAGTAAAGTTCCGAGGGGAATGCCGGGCTCCTCGCGCGCCCGCTCGATCCTGCGCTCGACCGCGGCCTGCCGCTCCGGCTGGATCACGTCGCGCGCGTGGTCATAGAGCGTCGCCGCGCGCTCGGGATCCTGCCCGATCGCAGCCTCGACCGCGCCGGCATAGAGATCGCTCAGGCCGGTGCGCACTG
>JAKFVZ010000089.1 GCA_021732965.1 Reyranella sp. | reverse complement strand
ACTCCGGGATGCGCGCCCAGCGGCGCCGGATGCAGGTGATCTTTCAGGACCCCTACGCCTCGCTCAATCCGCGCATGACCGTTGGCGCCATGCTGAGCGAGCCGCTGATGCTCCACGGTCTCGCCACGTCGGACGCCGCGCGACGCACGCGCGTCGGCGAACTGCTCGACCTGGTGGGCCTGCGGCCCGAGCACGCGCGCCGCTATCCGCACGAATTCTCCGGCGGCCAGCGCCAGCGCCTCGCCATCGCGCGCGCCCTCGCGGTCGAGCCGCAGCTCATCGTCGCCGACGAGCCGGTCTCGGCGCTCGACGTCTCGATCCAGGCGCAGGTCATCAACCTGATGCGGTCGCTGCAGGCGCGCTTCGGGCTGGCCTATGTCTTCATCAGCCACGACCTCGCGGTCGTGAAGCACATCGCCGACCGCATCGCCGTCATGTATCTCGGCAAGATCGTCGAGACGGCGACGACCGACGAGCTCTTCCGCAATCCGCGCCATCCCTACACGCGCGCGCTGCTGTCGGCGGTGCCGCTGCCGGACCCGACGGTAGTGCGTGAACGGGCGCTGCTGGAAGGCGATATCCCGAGTGCCATGAACCCGCCGTCCGGTTGCCGCTTCCACACGCGCTGCCGCTACGCGCGGCAATCGTGCAAGGTCGATGTGCCGGTGCTGGCCGACGACGGCGCGGGGCATTCCACCGCCTGCCCATGGTGGCCCGAGTTTCCGCCCGCTCCCTCGCTCGTCGAGGGCACGGGCCAAGACCAGGATCGAATCCGGCTCGCCCGTCTTCAGGCGGCGTTCGTCACTTCTCACATGGAGGTAACATGAAGAGGACATTTCACCGGCTGGCGCTCGCCGCCACGTTCGTGGGCTTCGCGCTCGGCACCGCCGCGGCCCAGAGCAACCTTAGGATCGGCCTCGCGGAAGATCCCGACGTGCTCGACCCGACGCTTGCCCGGACCTATGTCGGCCGCATCGTCTTCTCCTCGATCTGCGACAAGCTGTTCGACATCGACGAGAAGCTCAACGTCGTGCCGCAGCTCGCCACCGCGCATGAAACCTCCGCGGACGGCAAGACGGTCATCATCAAGCTGCGACCGGGCGTGAAGTTCCACGATGGCGAGACGTTCGACGCCGCCGCGGCGAAGTACAGCCTCGAACGCCACCTCAACATGAAGGGCTCGTTCCGCAGGCCCGAACTCGCCTCGGTAACCTCCATCGACGTCGTCGACCCGGCAACCATCAAGCTGAACCTGAAGGAACCCTTCTCGCCCCTGCTGGCGCAGCTCACCGACCGCGCCGGCATGATGGTCTCGCCCAAGGCCGCCGAGGCCGCAGGCGACAAGTTCGGCCTGAAGCCGGTCTGCGCCGGCCCCTACAGGTTCGTCGAGCGGGTCCAGCAGGACCGTATCGTCGTCGAGAAGTTCGCCGACTACTGGAACAAGGACCAGGTGTTCATCGACAAGATCACCTACCTTCCAATCACCGACTCGACCGTGCGCCTGGCCAACCTGCGCTCGGGCAGCCTCGACATGATCGAGCGCGTGCTGGCGACCGACATCAAGACGGTGCGCGACAATCCGAAGCTCAAGCTGGTAACGGCCGTCGAGCTCGGCTACCAGGGCCTCACCATCAACCTGTCCAACGGGCCGAAGGCCGATACGCCGCTGGCCAAGGACGCCCGCGTCCGCCAGGCCTTCGAGCTGTCGATCGACCGCGACGCGCTGAACCAGGTCGTCTTCAACGGCGAGTTCGTCGTCGGCAACCAGTGGATCAACCCGACCAACCCCTACTACCAGCAGGCTTTTCCGGTGCCGAAGCGTGACGTCGCCAAGGCCAGGGCGCTGCTCAAGGAGGCGGGCGTCACCGGTCGCATGTCGCTCGACTTCATGGTGCCGAACAATCCCGAAACCCGGCAGGTCGCCGAGGTGCTGCAGTCGATGGTCGCGGAGACCGGCTTCGACCTCAAGATCCGCGTCACGGAGTTCGCGACCTCGCTGAAGCAGTCGGAGAGCGGCGAGTACCAGCTCTATCTCATCGGCTGGTCGGGCCGCAGCGATCCCGACGGCAACTCCTACATCTTCCAGGTCTGCGGCCAGCCGCAGAACAATTCCGGCTACTGCGACAAGGACGTCGACGCCTGGCACAACGAGGCGCGCATCAAGAGCGATCCGGCGGAGCGCAAGAAGATCTACGAGAAGATCGCCGCCAAGTACCTGCCCGAGGGCTCGATCAAGTACCTCTACCATCGCCGCGTCCTGGTCGCGCTGACCGACAAGGTCGATGGCTACAAGCAGATGCCGGACGGACTGATCCGCGTCGTCGGCGTCAAGCTGAAGTAAGACCGGACCTTGCTCACCTTCCTCTCCCAGCGGCTGCTGCAGATCATCCCGACACTGATCCTGGTGTCGATGCTGATCTTCGGCCTGCAGCAGCTCCTGCCGGGCGATCCGGCGCTGATCATGGCGGGAGAGGAACGCGACCCGAAGGTGCTCGAGGAGATCCGCGAGCAGTACCGGCTGAACGAGCCGATCCCGATCCAGTATTTCTACTGGATCAAGGGCGTGCTCTCCGGAAACCTGGGGGAGTCGATGCGCCTCAAGGCCTCGGTCTCGTCGCTGGTCGCCGAGAAGCTGCCGGTGACCCTCCAGCTCGCGGCCATGGCGCTGGTCGTGGCGCTGGGAATCGGCATCCCGGCCGGCATCATCTCGGCGGTGAAGAAGGACACCGCCTGGGATTACGGCGCCAACGTCTTCGCCCTGTGGGGCCTCAGCACGCCCAATTTCTGGCTGGGCATCCTGATGATCTTCCTGTTCTCGGTGACGCTCGGCTGGTTGCCGGCCTCGGGCTACGTCCGCCTGGGCGAGGACTGGCGCGCCAGCCTCGCGACCACGGTGATGCCGGCCTTCGTGCTGGGCAATGCCATCGCTGCCGTCCTGATGCGCCACACCCGCAGCGCCATGCTGCAGGCGATGGGCGCGGACTATGTGCGAACCGCCCGTGCCAAGGGACTTTATGAAAAGCGCGTCGTGCTGAAGCACGCGCTGCGCAACGCGATGACGCCCGTCATCACCCTGGGCGCCCTCGAATTCGGCACCCTGCTCTCGGGCGCGGTGCTGACCGAGCAGATCTTCACCATTCCGGGCTTCGGCAAGCTGATCGTCGATTCGGTCTTCAATCGCGACTACGCGGTCGTGCAGGGCGTCGTGCTGGTCACCGCCACCACCTACATCGTGCTGAACCTGCTGGCCGACGTGGCCTACGTGCTCGTCAATCCGCGGCTGCGGGGCTGACCGACATGACCGCCGCCACCGTCACCCCGACCGTTCCCACCGCCGACGCCCGCGAGGAAAACCCCTGGGCGCGCGCCTGGCGTCGTCTGAAGCGACGCAAGGGCGCCATGTTCGGCCTCGTGGTCGTGGTGCTGTTCATCCTGGTCGCAATCCTGGCGCCGGTGATCTCGCCCTACGACCCCATCGCCACAAGCTTCACGCAGGTCCGCAAGCCGCCCTCCTGGGCGCACTGGCTGGGCACCGACGAAGTCGGCCGCGACGTGCTGGCCCGCATCATCTGGGGTGCCCGCGCCTCGCTCAGCGCCGGCCTCGTCTCGGTCGGCATCGCGCTCGGCATCGGCGTGCCGCTCGGCCTGCTGGCGGGCTATGCCGGCGGCTGGATCGACGCGGTGCTGTCGCGCATCGTCGACGCCATGCTGGCCGTCCCGTTCCTGATCCTGGCGATCGCCCTGGCCGCGTTCCTGGGGCCGAGCCTGACCAATGCCATGATCGCCATCGGCGTCACCGCCACGCCGGTCTTCATCCGGCTGACGCGCGGCCAGACCATCGCCGCCAAGGTCGAGGATTATGTCGAGGCTGCGCGCGCCGTCGGCAACCCGCACTGGCGCATCGCGCTGCGCCACGTCCTGCCCAACATCGTGCCGCCGCTGCTGGTCCAGGCCTCGCTGGCGATCGCCGGCGCCATCATCGCCGAGGCGGCGCTGTCGTTCCTCGGCCTGGGACAGCAGCCGCCGTCCCCCTCGTGGGGCAGCATGCTGAACTCCGCGCAGCGCTTCATCGCCCAGGCGCCGTGGATGGCCTTCTGGCCGGGCTTCGCGATCTTCTTCGCGGTGCTGTCGTTCAACCTGCTGGGCGACGGCCTGCGCGACGCGCTGGATCCCCGCCACAAGTAGGCGACGCGGCAACTCAGTTCGGCAGGGACGTATCCGTCGTCGCGAAGGCCGGCACGCCGCTGGTCAACAGCGTGACCCGCTCCTCGACCAGCAGCTGCGACACGGCCAGGAAGTGCACGAGTTCGCCATCGCCAAGGCTCTGGGCCTCGCCGATCATCTCGCGCACGGCGTGCCACACCCTGAACAAGGCCGCCGCCCGCTTCTTCTCCGAAAGCGGCGCGCGCCCGCGGCGCCGCCTGATGTTCGGTTCGACGATGATCTCGAAGACGTCCGTCATCTTTACCCGCCCGCCGCTTTACCCTTGCAACGCTTCTCCCCGATCCGGCCGTTGCCGGTCATGCGCCCGCGTCAGCCGCGGGTGCTGCCGAGCGGCAGGCCGGTTGCGTCGACCTGGGACTCGTTGCGCACCGTCACGGCGTCGGGGGCATCGTCGTCCGCGAGCGGCTGATTCGGATCGACCGGCTTCGTCATCGCGACGACCCGCTTCGGCCCCTTGCCGGCGTCACCGGCCTCGACACGCCGCCAGCCATGCTTCTCCAGGTACTTGATGTCGCGCGGCAGGGCCTGCGTGTAGAGCATCCGGGCCCCCCGACTTTCGGCGAGCTGGCGACACCGCTCGATCAGGAGCTCGCCGATATTGTTGCCGCGGAAACGCTGCATGACCGCCAGCCGCTCCGGCATCGCGAAGGACTGGAACCAGCGCAGCCTCACCGCGCCCACCGGCTCTTCACCGAGATAGGCGATGATGTGGGTCGCACCGAAGTCGTTGCCGTCGAACTCTTCCGAGTAGGGAATATCCAGCTCGCCGATGAAGCAGGCGGCGCGGACCGCGAAGGCCTGGAGGGAATCCTCCATCTTCATGGCGAGCTTGATGGTGACGGGCTGGCCGCCGATCGAGTTGGTGGTGTTCATGTGTCTCACTCCCTCAAGTCGCGCGCCGCTCGGTCCAGTCCGCATGCGGATTGGACGCTCCCCTGTCCATCGACTCTTCCAGGATTCCCGGCATGTCGAGCTTGTCCTCGGGGCGGTTCAGCACCATCGGGTCGGTCGTCACCGTCGGAGCGTTCTCGCCGACATCCAGATCGCAGGCGAAGGCGCCGTATTCGTGGTCGGAGAAATGGAAGACCTTGTCGTCGACCTTGCGAAAGCCGTCCTTCTCGAAGATCGGCCACAGGCGCTTCTGGCCGTGCAGGTAGGCCTTGGGATAGCCCTTCTTGCGGCAAAACTCCTTGGCCCAGTGCACGAACGGCAGGAACAGGCCGTAGGAGCGGTAGCGCTTCAGGATGATGGCGCGCTCGAGCTTGGCGAAGCCCGCGAACCAGCGCACGCGAATGGACGCGGCGGGCTCGCCGTCGACATACAGGATCAGATGGCTGGCCGTGTAGTCGTTGCCGTCATACTCCTCCCAGTATGGGCACTGCTGCTCGCCCATGAAGACGGCGGCGCGCAGCATGAAGCACTGCATCATCTCGTCGGACGTCGATGCGAGCTTGATCGTGATCTCGGGCCGGTTGCTCTGCTCGGCGGTCGGTTGGTCGGTCATCTCAATTCCCCTCGGTCAATACGCCATTGTCATTCCGGAAGCGTCGGCCACCGGCCGCAACTGTCGGAAGATTCTGTGAAATCTGCGCAAGCACATCGGTGACGATGGGCGGCGTCATGCCCTTCGCGCCGCGCCTGATCGCAGTGGCGGAGACCTGGTCGCGGCGCAGGATGCACCAGGGGTAGATCCAGCCGCATTCGTCGGCGATCTGGCGAACCAGCATGCCCCCGAAATCCGTGCCGTGGATGATGTGCAGGCGGACGCCGGGATGGCGCCGCTTGATCTCGGCGATCACGCCCTGGAAGCCCTTGGCGTAATAGATGTCCGAATAGACCGCGACCTCGACCTTGTAGGCGAGGCCGGCCTGCGCCAGAGACAGTTCGATCAGCGCCACGCGGGTTTCCGGGGGCAGGAAGACATTTCCCGTCGGGAAGTAGTCGACGTTGGAATCGGCCTTGTCGGTCTTCTCGTAGATCTGGAAGCCGTCCTTCAGTTGCCCGACGCGGATCTCCCCCTTGCGGAAGGCGTCCACGTGCAGCTTGGGGATCAGCACCGGATGAATGATGACCTTGTCGAGACCCCGCTGGTCGATGGCCGACCGAAGCAGCGCGATATGGCTGTTGTGAAACGGGTTGTAGGTGCCGAAGAACAGGCCGATCCCGCCCTTGGGGGCCATGACCGACCGCAGGTCCGACAGCAGGCCGACCATGAAGAGAGACCCGCCGAGCCCAAAGCCCAGGAACAAAAAGGCTTCGCGGGCGCCGGGCACGCCCGCCGTGCCGAGCGCCGCGAGGGTGACGTTGACCAGGATGCCGACCAGCGTGTTGCGGTTCGCATCGCCCACCCCGCGCGCCACGAGATAGCCGCCGAGATATTGGGTGCCCTGCGACGCCAACGTCGTGACGAGCGCGGCACCGGCAATGCCGCCCACGGACGCAATCCCTGCTTGGTTGAGCGCACCCCCCCATAACATCAGCCAGAACATCACCAGGTTGAACGCCAATTGCGGGACAAACCGGCCGAGCCGGCCGCCCGTGACGAAGCCGAACTGGTTGTTTGCCCACAGTTCGGCCTTGTTACTGAGCTTGGCGTAGCTCGGAAGGAATACCCCAACGAACATTGACACGCCGATCAGCGTCGGGTTAGCCCAACCACCGTGCGCGTACGCATAGCTCAAGTATGTTAAAAGTCCGCCAAAGGCGGCCATCCGGGTCGATGGACTGCGCAGATAGCGGGTGATTTTGCCGGCTCGCGTGGCTGCCGGCATGGCTTTTCCGTCTGACCTGATGGTGGCCACAGGCGTCTCCTGGTCTCAATGCGAGCGTCGATCCGGATACATACAACCGGCGAAACAACCAGCGAATAGAGGGGCCGGGCTGGTCGCCGAGCCCGGAATGGCCCCCGAAACCGCCTGATCTGCCTATTTTGAGACAGAAAACGACATTCCGCGGATAATCATGTAAGGTAAACTACGAGTTCCCCGTCCGGTAAGGACGGGGGCGGCCCCATATTGTATCGATTGTTGCCATG
>JAKFVZ010000721.1 GCA_021732965.1 Reyranella sp. | reverse complement strand
GCACTTCTTCTCCCTGTTCTTCCCGCACGGCGCGCCGCTGTTCACCGCGCCGATCCTGATCCCGATCGAGCTGGTCTCCTATCTCAGCCGTCCGATCAGCCTGTCGGTCCGACTGTTCGCCAACATGACGGTCGGCCACGTGCTGCTGAAGGTGCTGGCGGGTTTCGTCGTGGCGCTCGGCATCTTCGGCGTCGTGCCCCTCGTGGTGCTGGTGGCAATCACCGCGCTCGAGCTGCTGGTCGCGCTGCTGCAGGCCTACATCTTCACGATCCTCTGCTGCATTTACCTGAACGACGCGCTGCATCTGCACTAGTCGCCGCGCCCGTACTCATCGATCCACCACGTCAAAGCCAAGAGAAAACAGGAGATAGAAATGGACGCTTCAGCCGCCAAGTTCATCGGTGCAGGCCTCGCCGCCATCGGCATGATCGGCGCCGGCATCGGCGTGGGCAACGTCTGGGCGAGCTACATCACGGCCCTGTCGCGCAACCCGGCCTCGAAGGCCGAAATCGGCGCCAACATCTGGATCGGCTTCGCCGTCACCGAGGCCATCGCGCTGTTCGCGCTGATCGTCGCGCTGATCGCCCTCTTCGCCTGAGTTCGATCGTGCCCGTTCAGGCACTCCGGACTTCGGTCGCCGCGGCAGCCCTGATCGGGCTGCCGTTTGCCGCGCAGGCGGCTGGCATGCCGCAGTTCGACCTCACCAGGTTCCCCACCCAGATCTTCTGGTTGGTGGTGTGCTTTGCCGTTCTGTACTTCCTCATGGCCAAGGCCGTCCTGCCGAAGATCGGCAAGACGATCGAAAGCCGTGAGCACAAGATCCAGGCAGACCTCGACGCGGCCCAGAAGGCCAACGACGCCGCTCGCGCGGCTGGGGTCGATCAGGACAAGGCGCTCGCCGAGGCGCGCGGCCAGGCTTCCGGCCTGATCCGTACCGCGTCGGAAGCCGCTGCGGCCGCGACCTCGGCCAAGATGCACGAAGTCAGTGACCGGCTCGGCGCCGACATCGTCGCTGCCGAAAAGCGGATCGGCGAGCAGCGCACGCAGGCCCTCGCGGGCCTCAGCAGCATGTCGACGGAAATCGCCACGGCGGTGATGGGCAAGCTGGCAGGATCGGCCGATCCCGCCCAGGTCGCCCGCGCCGTCGATGAGGCAGCAAAGGCAGGCAAGCCATGATCGGTACCGCATGGGCTGCCGACGCACAGGGCGGCGGCGGAGGCTTGTTCTCCGATCCGACGTTCTGGGTCGCGGTTGCCTTCTTTCTGTTCCTCGCGATTGCCGGCAAGCAGATCGTCAAGGGGGTCACCAAGCTCCTCGACGACCGCACCGCCCTGATCGCCCGCACGCTCGGCGAAGCCGAGAAGCTGCGCAACGAGGCGCAGAAGGCGCGCGACGATGCCCAGAAGAGCCTGGCCGACTCGGCCAAGCTCGCCCAGGAAATCGTCGCCCAGGCCAGGCTGGAGGCCGAGCGCCTCACGCAGCATGCCGCCGAGGAGCGCGAAGCCCTCATCGGCCGCCGCGAGCAGCAGGCCAAGGACCGCATCGCCCAGGCCGAGGCCCAGGCGTCGCGCGAAGTGCGCAACATGGCCGTCGACGTGGCGCTCGCCGCCACCCGCACCCTGCTCAAGGAGCAGGTCGGCGGCGGTCGCACGCAGGCGATGATCGACGAGGCCATCGCCGAGCTGCCGCGCCGTCTGCACTGATCTTCAGAAAATAGGGATCGCCCGCAAAATAAAAGAGCGGGCAACCTGGTGCCCCCGCCGCAAGGCGGGGGCTTTTTCTTTGTCTGATCTATCAAATCTCCTCTCCATTCAGATGGGGAGGTGGCGGCGTCCTACGCCGACGGAGGGGTCATAAATCTGGAGGCGCCCATGACCCCATCGCCCTCGTAAGACGAGGGCACTTCCCCTTTGCGGAGCCCGCAAAGGGGAAGCGTTCGAGCTTCCTATTCCGCCGCCTGCTTCATCGGGTCGGTGCCCGGCGGGTTGTTAGACGGCTTCCAGCGCAGGACCGGCTTGCGGGCAGCCAGCGTCTCGTCGAGGCGGCGGCGCGGCGCGTAGAGAGGTGCTGCCTTGAAGTCGTCGGCCGCGGTGCCGGTTTTGGCCTTCGCCGTGAGCGAGCGCAGCGCGCCGATGAACTGGTCGAGGTCTTCCTTGGCCACGCTCTCGGTCGGCTCGATCAGCATCGCGCCATGCACCACCAGCGGGAAGTACATGGTCATCGGGTGATAGCCCTCGTCGATCATCGCCTTGGCGAAGTCGAGCGTGCTGACGCCCGTGTCCTTGAGGAAGCTGTCGTCGAACAGCGCCTCGTGCATGCACGGTCCCTCGAAGGCCGGGCTCATCACGTCCTTGAGCGCGGCCATCACGTAGTTGGCGTTCAGCACCGCGTCCTCGGCGACCTGCTTCAGCCCATCGGCGCCGTGGCTCATGATGTAGGCCAGCGCGCGCGTGAACATGCCCATCTGGCCATGGAAGGCCTTCAGCCGACCGAGCGGCATGCCGTCGACCTTGGCTCCGTCTTCCGCGACGCGCCACGTGTCGCCGTCCTTCACGATCCACGGATAGGGCGCATAGGGCGCCAGCGCCGCCGAAAGCACCACCGGACCGGCGCCCGGCCCGCCGCCGCCGTGCGGCGTCGAGAAGGTCTTGTGCAGGTTGATGTGCATGCAGTCGATGCCGAGGTCGCCCGGCCGCACGCGGCCGACGATGGCGTTGAAGTTGGCGCCGTCGCAGTAGAAGTAGGCGCCCGCCTCGTGCACGGCCTTGGAGATCTCGACGATCTCGCTCTCGAACAGGCCGCAGGTGTTGGGATTGGTCAGCATGATCGCCGCCACGTCCGGACCCAGCGCCGCCTTGAGCGCGGCCAGGTCGACGCGGCCGCGATCGTTGGCGGGAATCGGCTTCACGACGAAGCCGAGCGCCGCCGCCGTCGCGGGGTTGGTGCCGTGCGCCGACTCAGGCGCCAGCACGGTCTTGCGCGTGGCGCGCTCGCCCTTGGCCTCGAGGGCCGCGGCGATCGCCATCATGCCGCACATCTCGCCATGCGCGCCGGCGGCCGGCGACATCGCCACGGCCGGCATGCCGGTGAGGGTCTTGAGCCAGTGCGCCAGCCCGTCGATCAGCTCCAGCGCGCCCTGCACGGTCGAGACCGGCTGCAGCGGATGGAGATCGCCGATGCCGGGCAGGCGAGCGACCTTCTCGTTGATGCGGGGATTGTGCTTCATCGTGCACGAGCCCAGCGGGTAGACGCCCATGTCGATGGCGTAGTTCTTCTGGCTGAGCCGCGTGTAGTGCTGCACCACCTGCGGCTCGGCGAGGCCGGGCAGGCCGATCGTGCCCTTGCGGCGCAGGCCGTTCAGGCGCTCCTTGACCTTCGGCGGCTCGGGCAGGTCGACGCCGCAGCGTCCGGCCTGGCCCATCTCGAAGATCAGCGGCTCCTCGATCTGGAGCGCGCGATTGCCGGTGAAGGTGCCCTGCGTGTTGACGGCGCCTGAAGCAACGCTGCCAGCGCGTCCCTGGCTACGGTCGAGCGACTGTACCATCACAGCACCTCCTTCAGCGCGGCGACGAGCGGGTCCATGCCCGCCTCAGTCGCCGTTTCGGTCGCCGCCAGCAGCAGCAGGTTCGCGACCGAGGGATCGTTCGGGATCAGGCGAGACACCGGCAGGCCGCCCAGGATGCGCTTGGCCGCCAGCGCCTCGACGACCTCGGCCGCGGGCTTGGGCAGCTTCACGGTGAATTCGTTGAAGAAGCTGTCGTTCAACAGCGTCACGCCCGGCACGGCGGCCAGCTTGTCGGCGAGCTGCGAGGCCTTGGCGTGGTTGAGCTCGGCCAGCCGCGTGAAGCCTGCTTCGCCCAGCAGGGTGAGATGCACTGTGAAGGCCAGCGCGCAGAGGCCGGCATTGGTGCAGATGTTGGACGTCGCCTTCTCGCGGCGGATATGCTGCTCGCGCGTGGACAGCGTGAGCACGAAGCCGCGCTTGCCGTCGGCATCGACCGTCTCGCCGACGAGGCGACCCGGCATCTGGCGCATGTACTTGTCGCGCGTCGCGAACAGGCCGACGTAAGGACCGCCGAAGCCCAGCCCGTTGCCGATCGACTGGCCCTCGCAGACCACGATGTCGGCGCCCATCTCGCCCGGCGGCGTCAGCAGGCCCAGCGACACGACTTCCGTCACCACGACGATCAGCAGCGCGCCGGCGGCGTGGCAGGCTTCCGCGAGCCTGGTGAAGTCACGGACATGGCCGAAGAAGCTCGGGTTCTGCACGACCACGCAGGACGTGTCGCGATCGACCGCGGCGATCAGGTCTTCCAGGCCCTCGGCGTCGGTATTGGAGAAGTTCGCCGTGAAGCCTTCCCACTTGGCCGTGGTCTCGATGATGCTGCGATATTGCGGATGCAGTCCACCCGAGATCAGCGCCTTGTGGCGGCGCGTGATGCGGTTGGCCATCAGCACGGCCTCGGTCGTGCCGGTCGAGCCGTCGTACATCGAGGCGTTGGCGACCTCCATGCCGGTAAGCAAGGTCACCTGGGTCTGGAACTCGAACAGGTACTGGAGCGTGCCTTGCGTGATTTCCGGCTGGTAAGGCGTGTACGAGGTCAGGAACTCGCCGCGCTGGATCATGTAGTCGACGGTGGCCGGCACATGATGGCGATAGGCGCCGGCGCCGATGAAGAACGGCGTGCTCGCGGGCGACAGGTTCCTGGCCGCGAAGCCCTGGAAGGCGCGCTCGACCTCGAGCTCGCCCTGGTGATCGGGCAGGCCGCCGACCTTGGCCGCCAGTCGCGCCGAGGCCGGCACGTCCCGGAACAGCTCGTCGACCGACTTGGCGCCGATCACGCTCAGCATCTCGCGGCGGTCGGCATCGGTGAGAGGGAGATAACGCATCAGGCTCTTGCTCCTTGAGTAGTGTCCTCATCCTGAGGAGCATCGCGCAGCGATGCGTCTCGAAGGATGGGAACGAGCACCTTGTCCCTTGCCCATCCTTCGAGACGTGCCCTCCGGGCACTCCTCAGGATGAGGTTTGACTGGTTAGCCGAGGCTCTTCACGAAAGCGTCGTAGGCCGCCTCGTCCATCAGCCCGTCGAGTTCGCCCTTGTCGGCAAGCTTCAGCTTGAAGAACCAGCCCTTGCCTGTCGGCTCGGCGTTGACGTCGCCCGGTGTCTCGGCGAGCGCGGCATTGCTCTCGACGACCTCGCCGGTGGCCGGCGCGTAGATGTCCGACGCGGCCTTCACCGATTCGACGACGGCGCAGGCCTCGCCCTTGGCGACCTTGCGGCCCGCCGCCGGCACGTCGACGAACACGACGTCGCCGAGCTGCTCCTGCGCGTACTGCGTGATGCCGATCGTGCCGACATCGCCCTCGACGCGGATCCACTCATGCTCTTCGGTGTACCTGGTATCGGCCATCTTGATCTCCTATCCGCGGTAGTAGGCGTGTTTGACGAAAGGCATCGCGACGATCTCGGCGGGCACGGGCTTGCCGCGCACCATGAGATCGACCTTGGTTCCGTTGGCTGACTGGCTGCGCTCGACATAGCCCATGGCAATGGCGCGGCCCATGGTCGGCGAGAAGCCGCCCGAGGTGACGATGCCGACGGTCTTGCCGCCGATCACGATCTCCGCGCCCTCGCGCGCGATCGCCTTGCCTTCCGGCAGCAGGCCGACACGCTTGCGCGACGATCCCTCGGCGATCTGCTTCTGCACGGTCGCGGCGCCGGGAAACCCGCCCTGTACGCGGCGCTCCTTGCCGACGCTCCAGAGCAGCACCGCTTCGACCGGTGTCGTGGTGGTGTCGATGTCATGACCGTAGAGGCAGAGCCCGGCCTCGAGCCGGAGCGAATCGCGGGCGCCGAGCCCGATCGGCTTTACTTCGGGATGGCTGAGCAGCTTGCGCGCAATAGCGTCAGTCTGCTCGGCCGGCGTCGAGATCTCGTAACCGTCGCCACCGGTGTAGCCCGAGCGCGTGACGTAGCAGCGCGCGCCGTCGATCACGACATAGGCGCCGGTCATGAACTTCATGGTGGCGACCTGCGGCACCAGCCGCGACAGCACCGCGGAGGCCTGCGGCCCCTGCAGCGCCAGCAGCCCGCGCGAGAACATCGGCTCGACCTCGCAGGTGGCCGACAGATGCTTCCGCATGTGCGCGAGGTCGGCGTCCTTGCAGGCGGCGTTGACGACGACGAGCAGGTGATCGCCCGTGCTGGTCACCATCAGATCGTCGAGGATGCCGCCGGCATCGTTGGTGAACTGGGTGTAGCGCTGCTGTCCCGGCTGCAGGCCCGCGATGTCGCCCGGCACCAGCGTCTCCAACGCCTTCGCCGCGTTCTGGCCGGGCTTCGCGGTGAGCCGCACCTGGCCCATGTGAGAAACGTCGAACAGGCCGCAGGCGGTGCGGGTGTGGTTGTGCTCGACCAGGATGCCGGTCGGGTACTGGACCGGCATTTCGTAGCCGGCGAACGGCACCAGGCGCGCGCCCAGCTCGCGGTGGAGGTCATAAAGCGGCGTACGCTTCAGGGGGCCGGCGGGAGTTTCGGTCAACTTGGTCTCCGTCAAAGGTCGCGTTCGACGCGACCGGAGTCGCGCTTCCACGACGCACGAAATGCGCCGTTCGCGACCCCCTCTGTCCGGAGACCTGAAAGATTCGCCGCCCTCACAAACGAAGGAGAAGCCGGCTTACTTCGTCGGTGGGCCGGCGCCGAATGAGGCGCCCGCCACTTTCCAGAGACCCATCCCCCTGCGGTCCTTTTGCCTGAGAGTTTCCGGGGCCGGTTGCTCCTTCGGCGCCATCCTCGCGGATGGTCTCTCCCACAGGTTCGACTGGGTAGGCGGACCATAGGCAGGGCCCCCATCCCCGTCCACGCACAAAGCCTGCCCATGGCCCCGAAACACGGGGAAAAACAATTTGTCTCTTGAAATTGAGTGATTGCTCACTTACTTTGTGAGCGTCTGCTCATTAAAGGAGGCTGACATGTTCATTCGCCGCTCGTTCGATGAATTCCTCAAGCTCCGGAGCGAAGCCGCGCCGGTCTCGACAGCCGACTGGGTCATCGACTGGCGCTGGCTCTCGACATCGGAAGTGGAGAGCTCCGCTTTCCCGAGTGAGCGCTACCTCATAGACTGTTCGGTATGGGCAAAGCCGAAGAAACCAAGGCCCGCGTAGAGCGCGCCGCACTCACCTTGTTCGTCGCGCGCGGCGTCGCCGAGACCACGACCCGGGAAATCGCCATGGCGGCCTCGATCGCCGAGGGCACGATCTATCGTTAC
>JAKFVZ010000566.1 GCA_021732965.1 Reyranella sp. | reverse complement strand
CTTCCCTGGCACCGCTACGATCCGGCCGGCAAGGCGCGCGCTCGAAGCCTCCTACGACGCGATGCAGCGCGCGCTGGCGGCCCTGCCTTACGCCTCGCCGGTCGAGCAGGCGCTGATCCGCGCGCTGCCCGCGCGCTATCCGCAGCGCGAGGTGATCGAAGACCAGACGACGTGGGACAAGGCGTTCACGGTCGAGATGCGCAAGCTCTTCAAGGCGCATCCCGACGATCTCGACCTGCGCTCGGTCTTCGCCGAGGCGATCATGAACGAGACGCCGTGGCAGATGTGGGACCTCAAGACCGGCAAGGCAACACCGGGCGCGGGCACCGAGGAGGCGGTCGAGGTGCTGGAGAGCGCCTTCCGCGACATGCCGGCAAGCTGGGATCATCCCGGCCTGCTGCACCTCTACGTCCACCTGATGGAGATGTCGCCGTTCCCGCAGCGCGCGCTGCGCGCTGGCGACCGGCTGCGCGACTTGGTGCCGGACTCCGGCCACCTCGTCCACATGCCGACCCATATCGACGTGCTGTGCGGCAATTACCGCGACGTCGTCGTCTACAACCAGAAGGCCGTGGTGGTCGACCGCAAGTACCTGGCGCGCGAGGGCGCCATGAACGTCTATTCGATGTATCGCAGCCACGACCATCACTTCATCGTCTACGGCGCCATGTTTCTCGGACAGTACACGCCGGCGATCAGGGCGGCGCAGGAGCTGATCGACACCACGCCCGAGGAACTGCTGCGCATTCCCTCGCCGCCGATGGCCGACTTCGTCGAGGGCTATCTCTCGATGAAGCAGCACGTGCTGGTGCGCTTCGGCAAGTGGCGCGAGATCATCGCGCAGGAGCTGCCGAAGGACCCCGACCTCTATTGCTCGACCACGGCGATGACGCTCTACGCCAAGGGCGTGGCGCATTCGGTGCTGGGCGAGATCGAGCAGGCCGAACGGGCGCGCGCGGCCTTCCGTGCCGCCAAGGCGCGGGTGCCGGAGAGCCGGCGCCTGCACAACAACACCATGGTCGACCTGCTGGCCATCGCCGACGAGATGCTGACCGGCGAACTCGAATATCGCCGCGGCAACTTCGACCTCGCCTTCGCCCATCTGCGCCGCGCCGTCGAACTCGACGATTCGCTGCCCTACGACGAGCCCTGGGGCTGGATGCAGCCGACCCGCCATGCGCTGGGCGCGCTCCTGCTGGAGCAGGGCCATCTCGCCGAGGCCGAAGCCGTCTATCGCGCCGACCTCGGCTTCGACGGCAAGACCAACCGCGCCTGCTGGCACCCCGAGAACGTCTGGAGCCTGCACGGCCTCCACGAATGCCTCGTCCGCCGCGGTGAAAAGGTCGAGGCGCCGCTGATCAAGGCACGTCTGGATCTGGCGTCAGCGCGGACCGAGTTTCCGGTGCGGGCGTCGTGCCTGTGCCGGAGGGAAGCTGCGTAAGTCGATTGCAGCCCGCAGTAGAGCGTTTCTGGGCGAGATTGAATCGAGCCGAGCATTCCAACACTGGCCTCACCCTGAACGGCTAGCCGAGAATCAACTAAATCAATTCAAGCACCTACCTCATCCTGAGGAGGCGCGCAGCGCCGTCTCGAAGGATGGGAACCCGCACCTTGCCTGTTGCCCATCCTTCGAGACGCCGCGCACGCGCGGCTCCTCAGGATGAGGTCGGTGGGTCGATGTGAGTTGGAAAGGGTCTAGTCCCGCCGGCGGTCAGGACCTAGCCGCGTCGCGGCCGGCCACACCCGCTGGATCATCGCGAACAGGAACGCGGTCGTGAGGCCGAACAGCAGCATGCCGTTCAGCGCTTCTAATGCGCCCAGCATCTTCCATCGATGTTCGAGGTGGATGTTGGTGTCGCCGTAGGTGGTCAGCGCGCCCAGCGAGTAGAGCATTGCCGAGCGGTTGTCGGGGATGGCGCCCAGCATGCGGTAGGCGACGGCCCAGATGCCGCCTTCGACGATGTGCAGCGCCGTCACCAGCGTCACCGCCAGAGCCATCACCAGCGCGAAGGTGAGGGAGAAGTGGCGGCGGGTCTTCACATGGTCGACCGCGTACTCCACCCGCGCCGTGAACAGCGCCAGGCACAGGACATGGAGCACGCTGGTGAAGGCGATCAGCGGGATGCCCCACACCCAGTCGGCGCCCCACTGGACTTCGTTCAGCGGGTTCATCCGCCACTGCCGATGGCGCAGGAAGCGGCGGCACTGTCGGTTCCCGATGGTTCGAAGGGCGCGTATGCGGTCATTGGCTGGATCGTAGCCGGTCGAGACGCGACCGCCAACGCGCCACGGTCGTCACGCGGCGGTGCGGCTCGGCACGTACTCCTGGATGGCAGCGGCGATTTCGTCGGCGATGCGGCCGTTGAGGCGCTTCTTGGTCGCCTCGTAGGACGGCCAGTCGAGCGCTTGGAGCCGCCGCAGTTCCTCGTCGATTGCCGGCTGGAGGTCCGGCGCCTCGCAGACCCGGTCGAGATATCCGTACTGCTGCGCGGATCGCGGGTCGAACATCGCCGCCGTCGACACCCGCGCGAGGCCGGGCGGCGACAGGCGATGCTGCGCCAGGGCGAGCGCGAAGTGCGGCACCGTCAGTCCGATGGCGACCTCGTTCATGCCGATCCTCCAATTTCCGGCCATGCCGAAGCGGACGTCGGCCGCCAGCATCAGGAAGGCGCCCATCGGATAGGCATGGCCGGTGCAGACCGTCACGATCGGACGCGGGTGACTCAGGAACCGTTGGATGAGGTCGGCGCCCGCGCGCACCATGGCGAGCGACTCTTCCGGCCCGCGCGCGAAGGACCTGAGGTCGAAGCCCGCTGAGAAGATGCCCGGTCGGCCCTGCACCACGACGGGACCGCCGCGAGAGGCAGCTTCCTCGAGCCGGTGCGCGATCTCGGTCAGCATCGCGAGCGACATGGCGTTGACCTTGCCGTCGTCGAGCAGGATGCGCGTCACGCCGTCTTCGACCGTCACATTCGTCAGCATGGATTCCTCATATAGACCAGTTGTTATAATTGAAAAGCTAATATAGACCGGTCGTTATAGAGTCAAATAGTGAGGAAAGGGTCGATGGCCAATGCCGCCAAGCACAAGGACGCGCTGGTCCGCACCGCGATGCGCCTGTTCCGGCAGCAGGGCTATGCGTCGACGGGATTACAGCAGATCCTGACGGAGAGCGGTGCGCCCAAGGGCTCGCTCTACCACTACTTTCCCGACGGCAAGGAGCAGCTGGCCGAGGCGGCGGTCCGGCTCGCGGGCAAGCTGATGGGCGAGATGCTGGCGGCGCATGCCGAACGCGCCGCGACGCCGGCGGCCTTCGCGAAGGCTTACTGCTCGACTATGGCGGGCTGGATGAAGGGGTCGGAGTTTCGCTCGGGATGCCCGATCGCAACCACGATGCTGGAGACGGCGCCGCATTCACAGGCGCTGACCAAGGCCGGCGCCGAGGTGATCGATCACTGGATCGACATCATCGCGCCGGTGTTCCGCCGTGCCGGTTCGACGGCGGCCCACGCACGGTCGGCCGCGCAGCAGCTGATTGCGGCGGTCGAAGGCGCTCTGGTGATCGCGCGCATTCGCCGGAGCGCGACGCCCCTTCTGGACGTCGCGCGGAGCTTCGAAGCGGCCGTCCCCTAGCGGACCAGCGGCTTGTACTTGATGCGGTGCGGCTGGTCGGCGTCGGTGCCGAGGCGACGATGCCGGTCGAGTTCGTAGTCCTGGTAGTTGCCCTCGAACCACTCGACATGGCTGTCGCCCTCGAAGGCCAGCATGTGGGTGGCGGTGCGGTCGAGGAACCAGCGATCATGCGAGATCACGACGGCGCAGCCGGCGAACTCGACCAGCGCCTCTTCGAGCGCGCGCAGCGTGTCGACGTCGAGATCGTTGGTCGGCTCGTCGAGCAGCAGCACGTTGGCGCCGCTCTTCAGCATCTTGGCGAGGTTCACGCGGTTGCGCTCGCCGCCCGAGAGCTGGCCCACCTTCTTCTGCTGGTCCGCGCCCTTGAAGTTGAACGAGCCGCAATAGGCGCGGCTGGAGATTTCCCGGCTGCCGAGCTTGATGATGTCGAGGCCGCCCGAAAGCTCCTCCCACACGCTCTTGTTGGGATCGAGCGTCTCGCGGCTCTGGTCGACGTAGCCCAGCTTCACCGACGGGCCGACCGAGAAGGTGCCGGTGTCGGGCTTGTCGAGGCCGGTGATCATCTTGAACAGCGTGGTCTTGCCGGCGCCGTTGGGGCCGATCACGCCCACGATGCCGCCCGGCGGCAGGTTGAAGGTGAGGTTGTAGATCAGCAGCCGGTCGCCGAAGCCCTTGGAGATGCCCTCGGCGCGGATGACGTGGTCGCCGAGGCGCGGGCCCGCGGGGATGACGATCTGCGCGCGGTCGAGCGTCTGCTGGCTGTCCTCCTCGACCATCTGCTCGTAGGCCGCGATTCGCGCCTTGCTCTTGGAGCGGCGGGCCGAGGGGCTGGTGCCCATCCATTCGAGCTCGCGCTGCATGGTGCGGCGGCGGGCGTCGGCGGTCTTCTCTTCCAGCTCGAGGCGCTTGTCCTTCTGCTTCAGCCAGGACGAGTAGTTGCCTTCCCACGGGATGCCGGCGCCGCGGTCGAGTTCGAGGATCCAGCCGGCGACGTTGTCGAGGAAGTAGCGATCGTGGGTGACGGCCACGACGGTGCCCGGGAACTCCGCGAGATGGCGCTCCAGCCAGGCCACCGACTCGGCGTCGAGATGGTTGGTCGGCTCGTCGAGCAGCAGCATGTCGGGCTTGGAGAGCAGCAGGCGGCACAGCGCCACGCGGCGCTTCTCACCGCCCGAGAGGTTCTCGACGCTGGCGTCGGACGGCGGGCAGCGCAGCGCGTCCATGGCGATCTCGACCGTGCGGCCAAGGTCCCAGCCGTTGCCGGCGTCGATCTTCTCCTGCAGCTCGGCCTGCTCGGCGATCAGCTTGTCCATGTCGGCGTCGGGATCTGAGAAGGCGTTGGACACCTCCTCGAAGCGCGCCAGCGCCTTCGCCATGTCGCCGGCGCCGTCCATGACATTGCCAAGCACGTCCTTGGACGGGTCGAGGCCCGGCTCCTGCTCCAGCAGGCCGACCTTCACGCCCTCGGCCGCCCAGGCCTCGCCGGTGAAACTGTCGTCGCGGCCGGCCATGATCTTGAGCAGGGTCGACTTGCCCGAGCCGTTTAGGCCGAGGACGCCGATCTTGGCGCCGGGCAGGAACGACAGCCAGATGTCCTTCAGGACCTGCTTGCCGCCGGGAAAGGTCTTGTTCAGACCCTTCATCACATAGATGTACTGGTAGGATGCCATGGGGCGAGCTTTTAGCGGCCCCATCGGGGTGGTTCAATGACGCCGGCAGAAATGCGCACGCGGGCGGAATTGTAGCGACATACGCACATGCGTATAATTTGTATTAATACGCGATGCCGTATATTGATATTCAATACGCATTCGCGTATGTTTGTGGCATGGAAATCATCGCGAGAACTCCGAAGCAGCTCGGGATCGCCGTTCAGCGCCGTCGCAAGGAGCAGAATCTCACGCAAGGTGAGCTCGGCGCCCGCATGAATGCCCGTCAGGCGACCGTCTCCAAGCTGGAGAAGGGAGAGCCGGCCACGCAACTCCAGACCCTGATGAATTCGCTGGCAGCGCTCGGGCTGGAGCTGGTCGTTCGACACCGCACCACGAGCCGCGTGGAGGAGCTCGAGGAGCTGTTCTGATGGCTCGTTCCCGCGCCACGCGACTGCTCGACGTCTTCCTGAACGGAAAGCGCGTCGGCCAGCTGCGCCGCGAACCGGGCGGCGCCATCGACTTCAAGTACGCAGATGAGTGGCTCGGCTGGAGGAACGCGATTCCGGTGTCGCTGTCCCTGCCGTTGAGCGAACGCCGCTATGCCGGCACTCCCGTTGTCGGGTTCTTCGACAATCTTCTTCCCGACGATGAGGACATTCGCCGCCGTGTCGCCGAGCGCGCACGGGCACAAGGGACCGATTCCTACAGCCTGCTCGGCGCCATCGGCCGCGATTGCGTCGGCGCTCTGCAGTTCCTTCCCGAAGGGGAGGGGGCGGCGCCTCCCGACAGGCTGGACGCGCGGCGCATCAGCGATGCCGACATCGCCGAACTGCTCGGGAATCTCGCGCGCAATCCGCTCGGCATCGACGAAGCCGGCGACCTTCGGATCTCACTGGCCGGCGTGCAGGAGAAAACTGCGCTCCTGTTCTGGAAGAAGCACTGGCACGTGCCTCATGGCACCACGCCGACGACGCACATCCTCAAGCCACGGATCGGCGCGCTGGCGAATGGTCTCGACCTGTCGGACAGTGTCGAGAACGAGCATTTCTGCCTGCGCCTGATGGAGGCATTCGGCCTTCCGGCGGCGCAATCGCAGATCGTCGACTTTGCAGGACGGCGCACCCTGGTCGTCGAGCGGTTCGATCGCCTGTGGACCCGGGACAGGCGCCTCCTGCGGGTGCCCCAGGAGGATTGCTGTCAGGCCCTGTCGGTGCCTCCCAGTCTGAAGTACGAGCAGAGCGGTGGGCCCGGCATGGTCGCCATCGCGCGCCTGCTGAAGGGAAGCGATACGCCGGACCTCGACCTGCGCCGCTTCTTCAAGACACAGATCCTGTTCTGGCTGCTCGCGGCAACGGACGGACATGCCAAGAACTTCAGCATCCGTCTCGCGCCCGGCGGACGCTTCGCTCTCGCCCCGATCTATGACGTGCTCTCCGTGCAGCCGAATTTCGATGCGGGCCAGCTTCGCCGCACGCAGATGAAGCTTGCGATGGCGGTGGGCCGCAACCGCCACTTTCGCCTCGACGAGATCACGCCGCGCCATTTCCTGCAGACCGCCAGGCTGTGCGACATCCCGCAGGCCACCGCTATCGCCGTCCTCGACGAGATCGCGCAGACTGCGGAAGGGGCCTTCGACAAGGCACGGTCGGCAATGCCCAGGGAGTTCCCCGAGCAACTGGCGGCCTCGATCGTCAACGGCGCAAGGGGTCGGTTGAAGTTGTTCGGATTGGGCAAACACCGCTAGCGTCGGCCTGGTGCGCCGCGACGCTTGTGGCGGCCCGGCCGACACGGTTCAATGACGCCGGGGAGAAACGCGCACGCATGCTGGTGGAACCGGCTGTCCTGGCCCTGTCGCTGGCCTATCTGGGGCTGCTCTTCGCCGTGGCCTATTTCGGCGACCGCTATGCGCGCGACTGGTCCCGGAACTCGGTGGCGCCGGTCGTCTACGGCCTGTCGCTGGCCATCTACTGCACCTCGTGGACCTTCTACGGCGCGGTCGGACGGGCGGCGACCTCGGGCATCGACTTTATCCTGATCT
>JAKFVZ010000465.1 GCA_021732965.1 Reyranella sp. | reverse complement strand
CGTCCTGGATGTCCTGCAGGAGCTGCAGGAACGTGGTCGCCGAATCGTGGACGCGCACGGCCAGGCCCGCCGTGCTGAGCAGGAAGGCCAGCGACTGGCGGACATCGACATCGTCGTCGATGACATGGACCACCTGGCTAGACATCGTCTCCCTCCTCGCGTCCGGCAATCGACGGCAGGGTGAAGCGAAAGGTGGTGCCGCCGCCTTCCCGTCCGGCGACGGATATCCGGCCGCCATGCGCCTCGACGATCGTGCGGCAGATCGAGAGCCCCAGTCCCATTCCCTTGCGCTTGGTCGTGACGAACGGCTGGAAGAGGTTGCGCGCCACCTCGGGCGCGAGGCCGGTGCCCGAATCGGCGACCGAGACCTCCACGAAACCGCCTTCCCTCAGCACGGTCGCGATCTCGAGTCGACGCGGCGGCGCGGCCTCGGCCATCGCCTCGATGGCATTGCGGATCAGGTTGACCAGCACCTGCTGGATCTGGATGCGATCGGTGAAGACCTGCGTGGCATTCGGATCGAGCCGGAACACGGTTTCGATGCCGCCTTCGCGCGCGCCCACCAGGGCAAGCGTGCTGGCGTCCTCGATCAGCTTGGGCAGGTCCTCGATCGTGCGCTCGCTGTCGCCGCGCGACACGAATTCGCGCAGGCGCCGGATGATCTGGCCGGCCCGCAGCGCCTGATCCGCGGCCTTGCCGATCGCGTCGCGCAGCACCGCGACCTCTTCGCCGTCAAGCCGCTGCAGGATGCGCTGCGAGCCCTTGAGATAGTTGCTGATGGCGGTGAGGGGCTGGTTGATCTCATGGGCAAGCGTCGACGCCATTTCGCCCAGCGCCGTGAAGCGCGACATGTGGGTCACTTCCGACTGCAGCTCCTTCAGCCGCGACTCCGTCATCTGCTGGTCGGTGAGGTCGCGGATGAAGCCCGTGAAATGATGACGGTCGCCGGTGCGCAACTCGCCCACGGTCAGGTGCATGGGAAAGGTCGAGCCGTCCTTGCGCTGTCCGACGACGATGCGTCCGATGCCGATGATGCGCTTCTCGCCGGTCGCCAGATAGCGCGCGATATAGGCGTCGTGGCGCTCCCGGTCGGGAGACGGCATGAGGACGCTGACGTTGCGGCCCACGACCTCGGCGTGGTCGTAACCAAACAGCCGCTCGGCCGTCGTGCTCAGCGATTCGATCAGTCCCTTCTCGTCGATTATCAGCATGGCGTCGGGCACGGTCTGCAGGACCGAGCGCAGCCGTGCCTCGGCCGCCTCCAGCGCCAGCGCTAATGTCGGTTCGCTCATGGAAATGTGTTCTGCATCGATCGGCGGCGCGTGCCGCGGACGATACCACGCCCGAGGGGCGGGACGAAACTCAGGGCCGGATGAAGGCGAGCGGCGCATCCTCGTCGAGATTGTCGATCGCCGCGCCGAGCTCGGCGGCGATGTCCCCGACCGAGCGGTTGAGCCGGAAAATCCGGATCGCCTCGGACAGCAGGGAGCGGGCCACGACATCGCCGTCGATTCCTTTGGCCGCCGCCTCGGCGAGTGCGGCCTCGACATGGCGCTGAACGAGAAGGTATGTGCTCATCGAATGACTCCGTCAGATCCCGCTGGAATGGCGTCCCTTGCCGTGGGCAAGGTATTGGTCGAAGGCGGCGCACACGAACCGCACCAGCGGCTGCCCGCGATCGGTGACGTGCAGCCGATCGCCGTCGAGGCGCACGAGGCCGTCATCGATCAGCGCCGGCAGTTCCGCGATACCGCCCAGGAAGGGTCCAACCGCAAACTCATGACGGTGGCAGATCTCGCCCAGGTCCGCGGAGAAGTTGCACATCAAGCGGTCGATGATCTCGGCACGCAGCCGGTCCGCGGCATGAGTTGCCACGCCACGCTCGGTCGCAAGCATGCCCGCCGCGATGGCGGACTGGTATCGCCTGGTATCGGACGCGTTCTGGACGAATCCCTGGGGCAGGCTCGAGATGGCTGACGCGCCAAAGCCGACGACCGAGGGCAACGCCTCGGCGACGTAGCCCTGAAAGCTGCGACGCAGCTGGCCGCGATCCGCCGCCGTCGCCAGCGGATCCGCCGGCAGGGCGAAATGATCGAGGCCGATCCGCTTGTAGCCGGCCGCGACGAGCCGCTCGGCGACAAGATCGGCCATCGCCGCGCGCTCGGGCAGGCCGGGGAGGGTCGCCACGTCGATGAGCTGCTGCCGCGTCTTCATCCAGGGCACGTGCGCGTAGCCGAACACCGCGAAGCGTTCGGGACGGATCGCGAGGGCGACATCGAGCGTGCGCGCCAGCGAGTCCAGGGTCTGGCGCGGCAGTCCGTACACGAGATCGATGTTCACGTGCCGCACGCCGGAGTCCCGGAACCGCCCGATGGCCGCCCCCGTGATCTCGACCGACTGAAGCCGGTTGATGGCCTTCTGTACGTCGATGTCGAAATCCTGCACGCCGACGCTCACCCGCGTGACGCCGGCATCGACCATCGCCGCGACGAAGGCCTCGTCGCAGAACCGCGGATCGACCTCGACCGACGTTTCCGCACTGCTGGCCCGGTCGAACCGTCCCGCCAGATGCCGGGAGACCTGGGCCAGGCGCGCGGCGCCGAGCTGCGAGGGCGTGCCGCCGCCCCACTGGATCGTGCCCACCAGCAGATGCGGAACGGCATCGGCAACCAGGTCGATCTCGCGCATCAGCGCCTGCGCATAATCGTCGAGCGGCTGCGTCCGGCTCATCGCCGACGTGTTGCAGGCGCAATACCAGCAGAGTTGCCGGCAGAACGGCACATGCAGGTAGACCGTGGCACGGTCGTCGGGCAGGCCCGCGAGCCAGGCACGGTGATCCGCCGGCCCGACCCCCGCATGGAATTGCGCGGCGGTCGGATAGCTGGTGTAGCGCGGGACGGGCCGGTCGTATGCCGCCAGGCTCCGCCGCGTGAGGTTGGTGCCGTCCACGATCGCGCGCCTCAATGGGAAATGAAGACCGGAACCGTCATGCTGGCGAGAAGCGTACGGCTGGCACCGCCCAGCACCATCTCGCGCACCCGGCTGTGTCCGTAGATGCCCATCACGATCAGGTCGACGTCGAGATCGGCGGCGCGCGACAGGATGACCCCGCCGACATCCGTGTCTGCCGCGACGTCGCGCTGCACCGTCACCTTCACGCCATGGCGAGCCAGCCAATGCGCGACGTCGGCGCCCGGCTCGGCGCCATGTCCGTTGGGCGAGGTGCGCGGGTCGACGACGAGCACCGTCACCTTGCGGGCGGCGCGCAGAAGCGGCAGAGCATCGGCCGCGGCCCGCGCGCTTTCGCGGGTCGCGTTCCAGCACAGAAGCACGTTCTGACCCGGCGGCTTGCGGACGCCCACATGCGGCACGACCAGGCAAGGCCGGCCGGTCGAAAGAACCACGGATTCCGGCAGGTCCGACGGCGTCGGCGTCTGCGCCTCGGGATCGGTCTGCCCAACCACCAGCAGGTCGGCGTAGCGCGACTGGACGGCGAGCTCGGTGTCGATGAAGCCCTCCGTCACGCGCCATTCGGAAGAGAGGTGCCGCCCCTTGAGTGCCTTGTCGAATTCCTTGCGCGCGGCGCCCTCGTCGGCCCTGGCGCCGGCTTCATAGCTGGCAAAAAGACTGTCCATGGGCATGCCCTCGAAGAAGACCGGGGCCGCCAGCGGCGGGCTTGCATGCAGGCCCACCAGATGCGCGGCGTGCCGCTCCGCGAGGTCCGCAGCAACGGCGAGTCGCTGGGCGACCTTCGGGCCGGCATCGCAATGGACCAGGATCGTCTTGTAGGTCATCGGCAGCTCCTTGGCAGGCATCGAAATCTGCGGCCCCATGCCCCCGCCCGCCTTGATGCAGGTCAAGACGCCGGAGCCGCCGAACGTGTCCAATCAGGACATGGAAATCGTCTCGCGCCTCATCGCCCTCTGTGGCGAAGGCCTGCATCCTTCAGCGTTCGCGGCCTCCCTGCCGCTGGCCTTGTTCCTGGCCGGCCTCGCGGGCGGCGCGCTGCATTGCGCGGGCATGTGCGGGCCCTTCGTGCTGGGCCAGGTGATGGCGACCGCCGACGCCACGCCGTCGTCGGGCTACGGCGAATGGCGGCGTCTCTCCGGCGCGGCGCTGGCGCCCTACCATCTGGGACGCGCCACGACCTACACGCTGCTGGGCGGGATCGCAGGCGGCGCGACCGCCCTGTTCGCCGCAACCACCGGCTTTGCCTGGCTGTCGTCGCTCTTCCTGGCGATCGCGGCGCTGTTGCTGATCGCGCAGGCGGCCGGCCTCGCGATCGGCGGTACGACGACTCCCTGGAATTCCGCCCTGTCGCGGCTCGCCGCTCCGCTGTCGCGTTCCCGCCACCCGGCCGGGCGGTACGGGCTCGGGGTCCTGCTGGGCTTCCTGCCCTGCGGCCTCCTCTACGGCGCGCTCGCGGCCGCGGCTGGCACCGGCTCGGTGGCGGAAGGCGCCCTGGCGATGTCGGGGTTTGCCCTGGGCACCGTGCCCGCGCTCGTGGCCGTCGGCTGGGGCGGACTGATTATGCGCCGCCGCATGCGCGCGGCCGCGACATGGGTGAGTGCGCCGCTGCTGGTGGGCAACGCCTTGCTCATGCTTGCCCTGGCGAGCCAGCGGCTGTAGCCGGCGATCGGCTCAGGCGGCGGATGTGAGCGCCTTGCCTGTTCCGCAGGCGACCTCACACCGTGGCGAGTGTCTCGAGGGCGGCGGCGATCGCGAGCACGAGCAGGAGGGAGGCGGACAGCCACAGGCCGACTCCGCTCACGTCCTGGACGAACTCCTCAGAAGTCATTGGCTTCGGATTTCTGCTCATGTCCCCTCTCTCGACCCGGCTTCACATCTGCCAGGTCCGCAAGCATCGATACGACCTGTCCCGCCAGCGGGAAATTCAGGGATTCGACTACGGAGAATTACGGAGAGGCAGCGGCGGTGGCTTCACCGGAGGGCGGAGCCGGCTCGAAGACCACCACGTCGCGATAGGCATGCCAGGTGGCATGCGCCACCACCGGCAACACGACGACCAGGCCGAGCAGGCCCGGGACCATCGCCATGGCCACGAGCATGACGATCAGGCCGGCCCACAACAGCATCGGCCGGGGGTTGAGGCGCACCGCGGCGACCGAGGTGGCGATCGCCTCGAACACGTTCGAATGTCGGCGGTCGAGCAGGAACGGAAGGGAGAAGGCGCCGATGACGAAGGCGAGCGCCGCCAACACCGCGCCGATCGCCACACCGGCCGCCAGGAACGGAAGGCTGCGGGCCGAATGCCAGAGCACGTCGGTGAACCGGTCCCAGGATGGCACGCCCGAGCCCTGGAACAGGGCGAACAGAAGCTGCGCGATGCGCATCCACGCGAGATGCAGCAGCAGCAGCACGACGCCCATGAGGGCGATCTGATCGGGATTGCGCCGCCAGGCACCGAGTGTCGCCCTTCCATCGACCGGCAGGCCCGCGCCGAGCCGGCGGCTCGTCTCGTACAGGCCGACCGCCATGAACGGTCCCACGAAGAAGAAGCCGGCGCTGAGCGGCAGGACCAGCCAAGGCTGCTCGAACCACAGCAGCAGTGCGATGGAAGCCCAGCCCGCCGCGACCGCCCCCGCTCCCCAGGCCAGGCCGCTCGCCGGCGCCGCCCAGAGATCGTTCCAGCCTGCGGCCAGCCAGACCCAGGGCCGGTCGATGGGCACGCGCCGGATCTGCGGCGACGGTCCCTGAAACACTGCGACGGGTTCGCTCATGGTGCGTTTTTTCCGGACATGATGCGACACTTCATACCGGCTGGCGGCGCGAAGCCTTGACCCACATCAAGGGAGAGTGCGGCCCACCTCCCTAGTCTCCCCGCGTCAAAGCGGGAGAGATCATGTCGAGTCCAGCCGTCCTGTCAGCCGGTGCGCGAGCAACGCCGCACTATGTCGAGGATCCGATCCGGGCCGCCGTCGTATTGACGATGTTCTGGGGCGTTGCGGCCTTCCTCGTCGGCGTCATCATCGCCGCCCAGCTCGTCTGGCCGCAGCTCAGCTTCGACAGCCCCTACCTCACCTTCGGACGCCTGCGGCCGCTGCACACCTCGGCGGCGATCTTCGCCTTCGGCGGCACCGCGCTGATCGGCACCGCCTTCCATGTCGTGCAGCGCACCTGCCGCGCCCGCCTGTTCGGCGGCGAGCCGCTCGCCTGGTTCATCCTGCTCGGCTACCAGTTTTTCATCGTCATGGCCGCCACCGGCTACCTGCTCGGCATCACGCAGAGCAAGGAGTACGCCGAGCCCGAATGGTTCGTCGACCTGTGGCTGACGATCGTCTGGGTCGCCTACCTGCTGGCCTATCTCGGCACCGTGCTGAAGCGCGAGGAGCCGCACATCTACGTGGCCAACTGGTTCTACCTCGCCTTCATCGTCACCATCGCGATGCTGCACATCGTGAACAACCTCGCGCTGCCGGTGTCGATCACCGGGACCAAGAGCTACGGCGCCTGGTCGGGGGTGCAGGATGCGATGATCCAGTGGTGGTACGGCCACAACGCGGTCGGTTTCTTCCTGACCGCGGCCTTCCTCGGCATGATGTACTACTACATCCCGAAGGCGGCGAACCGGCCGGTCTACTCCTACCGCCTGTCCATCGTGCACTTCTGGTCCCTGGTGTTCATGTACATCTGGGCCGGCCCGCATCACCTGCACTACACGTCGCTCCCCGACTGGGCGCAGACGCTCGGCATGGTCTTCTCGGTCATGCTGTGGATGCCGAGCTGGGGCGGCATGATCAACGGCCTGATGACGCTGTCGGGCGCTTGGGACAAGCTGCGCACCGATCCCGGCCTGCGCTTCTCCGTCACCGCCGTCGGCTTCTACGGCATGTCGACGTTCGAGGGCCCGGTCATGTCGATCAAGGCCGTCAATTCGCTCAGTCACTACACCGACTGGACGATCGGCCATGTCCATTCCGGCGCGCTGGGCTGGGTCGCCTTCATCGTGTTCGGCACGCTCTATTACATGGTGCCGAAGCTGTGGAACCGGACGGGCATGTGGTCGACGCGCCTGATGGGCTGGCACTACTGGATCGCGACCATCGGCATCGTCCTCTACATCACCGCGATGTGGGTGAGCGGCATCATGCAGGGCCTGATGTGGCGGGCCTACGACGAGCTCGGCTTCCTGCAGTACTCGTTCGTGGAGACCGTCGCGGCCATGCAGCCCTTCTATGCCATCCGGCTGCTGGGCGGGATCTTCTTCCTCACCGGTGGGCTGATGATGGCCTACAACATGTGGCGCACGATCCGTGGCGAGGCAACGCTCGCCGCCCGTCCCCGCCCTGCCCTCGCAGCCTAGGAGACGCGCGATGTTCATCCGTCACGAATG
>JAKFVZ010000444.1 GCA_021732965.1 Reyranella sp. | reverse complement strand
GCGGTTGGTCGAGCTGCAGCGGGTGTTGATGAGGTCGATCTCGGCCTTGGCGCCGGACTCGATGCGCTGTCGGATGCCGGCATAGTGGGCGTCGCGCGCTTCGTCGCTCGGGAAGCTCGCGGGCGTCAGGATGACCATGACGCGTTCCGGATACTTGTTGTTGGCGCCGGAAGCCGCGTCGATGGCGACACCGACCAGGCCGCCCAGCAGGATGTTGCCCACCGTGGCGCCGGTGAAGCTCGCGACCAGGACCTCGTTCGACTGTTCGTAGCCGTCGAGGTTGCAGGCGAGCGTGACGGTTTCCTTAGAGCGCGAGAGGGTTACCTTGCCGGGCGTCGGCTTGACGAAGCTGACGGCGGCACCCTGCCGGTTTGCCGTGCAGGCGGCGCCCTTCGGCTCGGTATCGACATAGACTTCCTGGGTGGTGCCACCGACCACCGTGGCGCAGGCGGCGGTGGTCGCCAGCAGGCCGACAGCGATCATCAGGCGGCCGACGGCCGCCAGTCTTTCAACGTTCATTCTCTCGTTTCTCCCCCTGCCGGAAGGCCCGGCGGAGGAGTGCTACCATGGGGCGTGGGAGAGATGAAAGAACAACTATGAAGACGGCAGCGGTTCCCCGAGATTGCCTTCGCTGTTGATCAGCAGCACGCGCGAGGTCGGGCCGAGGCCGAGTGCCTTGAAGGCTTCGGCGTCGGTGCAGACGCGCATCAGGCCGGCGAGGCCCGCGCAGCCCGACGGGCCGGAGATGACGGCCGGGTCCTCGCCCAGCGGCTGGGCGTAGAGGCGGCGGGCCGGGAGCACGTCGTCTTCCCGAATGGTCATTAACCAGTCGGCCGCCTCGCCGATGATCGGCCAGGTCACGGGCGAGATCTCGCGGCAGGCGAGGCCGCCCATCACCGTATCGGCGTCGCCGCTGGCCAGCGTCGGTTTGCCTGCGAGGTTGCTCTGGAACCAGCAATCGGCACTTTCGGGCTCGACGACGATGGAGACCGGGCGCTGCTCGCAGACCGCCCAGAGATAGCCGATGACGGCGGCGGCGAGGCCGCCAACGCCGGCCTGCACGAAGACATGGGTGGGCGCCGCGCCCCACTGCTGGACGGCCGCCTCGTGGACCAGCACGCAGTAGCCGCGCATGACGCTGCGCGGCACCGAATCGTAGCCTTCCCAGGACGTATCCGAGATGATCGTCCAGCCCCTGGCGGCGGCCCGGTTGCGGCACTCGGCGACGGCGGTGTCGTAGTCGCCGTCGACCCGGATCACCTCGGCGCCACGGGCGCGGATCGCGGCTTCCTTTTCCGCGCTGGTGAACTTCGGCAGGAAGATCACGCAGCGATTGCCGAACAACTTTGCCCCGGCCGCGACCGAGCGGCCGTGATTGCCGGAACTGGCGGCGGTGAAGACGAACCTACCGGTGATTTCCTTGTGCTCGCCTTTCATGACGCTCTCGAAGGAGGGCGAGAAATGATAGGCGTCACCGACCGCGCCGGTCAGCACGTTGGCCACGGCGATCACGCCGCCCAGCGCCTTGAAGGCGCCGAAGCCGAAGCGCTGGCTCTCGTCCTTGACCCGGATTTCCCCGACGTCCAGCCGCGCCGCCAGGGCCGGCAGCTCGTAGAGCGGCGTCGGCTTGTGGGCCGGGCAGGCCTTCAGCTCCTCGCAGAGTTCGGGAATGCCGTTGGGGTTGATCACGAACTGCTGTTCGCGACCGAATTCGAGGGCGCGCGTGGCGCGCGGATTCTTGGCCAACCAGGGGGCCAACCGGGGGGTCGTCATGCACGGGTCATAGCATGCTAAGGTCCCCAAAACGGAGTGGCCCATGAAGGTGAATGTCGAAGTGACCTGCACGCCCGAGGAGGCCCGCGCCTTCATGGGGTTGCCGGACATCAAGCCCATGCAGGACCGCATCATGGGCGAGATCGAGGAACGCCTGCGCAGCAGTCTGGGCGCCATGAACCCGGAGACCATCTTCAAGACCTGGCTGCCGGCCTCCATGCAGGGCATGGACCAGATGCAGCAGATGCAGCAGGTCTTCTGGTCCCAGCTCGCCAACATCGCCACCGGCGGATCGACCAAGAAGGAATAGGCAGAGATCCATGAGCCAGCGCGACAAGCCAGCCGATCCCAAGCCCTACTACGAAGCCCACGTCTTCTGCTGCACCAACCGGCGCCCGGCCGGTCATCCGCGCGGCTGCTGTGCCGAGCGGGGCGGCGAGGCGCTTCGCGATCACATGAAGAGCAAGGCCAAGGCGCTCGGCCTCAAGAACGTGCGGATCAACAATGCCGGCTGCCTCGACCGCTGCGAGCTGGGACCGACCCTCGTGATCTATCCGGAAGGGATCTGGTACCGCGTGCCGACCAAGGAAGACGTCGACGAGGTGCTCGACACGCACCTGGTCAAGGGCGGCCGGGTCGAGCGGCTGATGCTGAAGCCGGAGGATAAATAGCCGGTTCGACTCCAGGGCCATCGCATGTGGCTAAATAGCCCGCGGTGTTTGGCGTTCTGAAGAAAGCGAAAGGTTCCTCGCTTACGCTCCAGGGCGGGGGTTACCCCGCCCGCGATGACAATTTTGTTGGGATTGGCGCTGTGCGCTTGTCAAACAAGAGGTGTCATCCCGAGCGTAAGCGAGGGACCTTTACCTCATATGCGATAGTCTTGGGTGCGACCCGGCGAGGATGATCAAGACGACGATGATGCCCAGCATGGCGTGGCCTCTTCGTCGGAAAAATGCCGGTCCCGCCACGGCCGTTGCCGCGCGAGCCGTGTTTTTTCAGGGGCGGGCCAGCATTTCGGAGGCGAGCGCCGCCCATTCCTCGGACAGCGACTGCTGCGACGCGGGCCGGCCAGCCTGGCGGTACCAGTAGCCGGCATTGGGCAGGTCGCCCTCCTCGCGATGGAGGTGGGCATGGACACTGTCGCAATCGGCCTCGCCTTCGTGCGCCTGGACGCATTCGTGGGCGCGCGCCCAGTCGCCACGACGCACCCACCACAGGGCCTGCAGGGCCGGGCTCGCCCCGGCGGGCGGCTGGTCGGCCGTGACGCTGGCGGCGAAGGTGTCGAGCGCGGTCATGGCTCCTCCTAGCGGCGCTTCAGGCGGAAGCGCAGCAGATGGATGCGATGGGAAAAGAAGCCCCACGCCGAGAACTTCAGGTAGCGCTCGTAACGCCGCGTCTGGTCCTTGCCGACCATCTCGATCGCCTGGGCGCGCTTTTCCTTGAGGTTCGCGGCCCAGATTTCGCAGGTCCGGCCGTAATCGTTGCGGTCGTTGCGGAAGCGTTCGACCTCGAACAGGCCGTTGGCGGCGGCCAGGATCTCCGGCAGGCGCGGCAGTTCGGAATCCGGGAAGATGTCCTCGACCAGCGGGCCCATCGGCACTTTGTCGTCGGGATCGCCATAGGCGATGGTCTGCAGGGTCATGCGGGCGTCGGGCGCCAGCATGTCGCGGCAGCGCGTGAAGAAGTGGCGGTAGATCGCCGTCTTGGTCGCCGCATCGTCCTTCGGTTTGGTGAAATGTTCGAAAGCGCCCACCGAGATGATCGAGCCATAGGGCTCTGCCGGCTGGTGGTCGGCCCAGCTCTCGACGCGGATCTCGACGGGCGGCGAGCCGGCCTCGCGAAGGGCGGCGCGCGCCAGCTCGGCCTGGGCGTCGCTCAAGGTCAGGCCGACGCCGCGCGCCAGCGGCGGCGCGCCGGGTGCGCGGTTCGCGACGGCGGCGCGCAACATGCCGCCCCAGCCGCAGCCGATGTCGAGAAGGCTCGACGAGCGGTCGGCGCCGGCATTGCGGAGATGCCAGTCGATCTTGCGCCGCTGTGCATCGGCAAGGGGCGCCGTGTCGCTCTCGTCGCGCCACATCGCCGACGAGTAGGTCATCGTCTCGTCCAGCCACAGCCGGTAGAAGTCGTTGCCGACGTCGTAGTGCGCGCGAATCGCCTCCGGCGATGCGCCGGTGGCCGTTGCCTGTTCGCTCATCGATCAATTCCCGTCATCATCGGTCCATCATAGTCCATTTGCGGGGCTGTGCCGAAAGCGGGATCGCCTCTGCGTTTTCGTCGCCTTGCATCAAGATGACGTTTGTCTCAGAAATGCCACCGCGCGGGCGTGTATTGGGCGTTATAAGCGCGCTTCGTGCAAAAGGGTTCAGTCAGGCAGGATTGCTTCCGAATGACGACGATGGATGAGCCGCAGGGCGTTGGACAGAAGGGCCGCTTCTATCTCACCAAGAACATCTGGGTCCCCCAAGAGCCGCTGGAGAAGCTGAACCTCAGGCTTTCCGACTGGATCCTGAGGAACATGCCGAAGCTGCCGCTGGCCGGTGAGGAGGCGCTGAAGGTGTTTCCGGTCCTGTCCGAACTTTCGAAGAGCCACGACAAGATCAAGGCTGACCTGAACTACCTGCTCAGCCACCATGAAGAAATCCCGGCGCTGCATGAGGTCCATCCGCGCGATCTCTACGTGCCGGGCCGCGCCTGGCGCACGTTCCTGCTGAAAATCTACGGTCACGAGATCACGGCGAATACCGCCGCGGTTCCGGACACGATGGCTGCCATCAACCGCCTGCCGGGCGTGCATACGGCGCTGTTCAGCATCCTCGCGGGCCGCGCCGAGATCGAGCCGCACCGGGGCTCCGCCGCCGGCGTGATCCGCTTCCATTACCCGCTGATCGTGCCGAAAGAGCCAGAGAAGTGCTGGATCGAGATCGGCGGTCACCATTTCTTCTGGGAAGAGGGCGTGCCGCTGGTGTTCGACGACACCCGCGAGCACTGGGTCAAGAACCAGACCGACGAAACGCGCGTCGTGCTGATCATCGACTTCAATGCCGAAATGCCGTTCCCGGTGAACCTCTACACCACGCTGCGCTACGAACTCGGCCGGCGCAGTGCGGAGGTGAAGGCGGTGTACGAGCGCGCCGCCATCGGCGTGCCGCCGCGCGAGGCCGAGCGTAGCTCGGCCTCCTGAGCGACAGGTTGCGGCTTGGTTACAAGCCGCCAAGCTTGCAATGTCCGAGAGCGCCGAAGGACGAACGACCGCCTCATGACCCCTCCGTCGCGTATGAAGCGACACCTCCCAATTTGAATGGTGAGGCAGGGGATTCTCTATTCGAGCAGTTCGGCGAGCCTCGTGATGATGCGGGTCGGCTGCGCGGTGGCGTTGGCCGGCACGCCGGCCTTGAACGGGTCGTACCAGATGCCGCACATGCCCAGCATCTGAGGCGCGACGACTTCCCACTCGTAGTTGTCGCCGACCATCCAGGCATCCTCGGCTCCGACGCCCAGCCGCTCCAGCGCGTGGCGATAGACGCCGAGCTCGGGTTTGCCCTGGCCGAATTCGCCCTCGATCTGGATGTGATGGAAGCGGTGGGCCAGTTCGAACCGCTCGATCTTGGCGCGCTGCGTTTCCGACGCTCCGTTGGTCACCAGGGCCAGCCGCACGCCGGCGTCGCGCAGCGCGTCGACCGTGGCATGGGCATCGGGATAGAGCCGGTATTCCTTACGCCGCAGCTCGGTGAAGGAATCGGCGATGCGGTCGGCCAGCGCGTCGTCCGGGCGGCCGAGCCGGGCGAGGCCGCGCCGCACCGACAAGCGGCGGGCGCCGGGAATGTCGAGGCGCCACTTCGCCGCCTCGGCACGATCGTTCCAGAACGCGCGCGCTTCCTCCATGACCGCCGTGCGTACCCGCGCGATGGCGGCCTCGTCATGGGCATCGAGATGCGCGGAGAAGACGTGGAGCAGGCGCGTCCACGCCTCTTCCGGCTGGGCGTAGGCACGGATCAGAGTGTCGTCCATGTCGAACAGGATCGCGCGCGGAAGGCCCGCTTTGGAAAGACCGGCCATCTCAGTTGGTCGGCTGGCCGGCGAAGGTCGTGGGTGCGGGGCTGATCACCACGCCGCGATCGCCCTGGATCTCGATCACGGCGAGCGCCCGCTCGGAGCGGCCATCGGGCAGGAAACGGAAGATGCCGTCGACGCCGGAGAAGCCGCTGGGGTTGGTGATCGCCTCGGCAGAGAAGTCGCCGCCGGGCTTTAGCCGCGCAAGATGGCCGGCGAGGCCGACGCCATCATAGGCAAGGGTCGCCAGTCGATGCGGCGGACGGCCGTAGGTCGAGACGAAGCGCCGCTCGAAATCGGCGCGCTTGGCCGGATCCGGCGCGGCGTACCAGGCGCCTCGCAGCATGGTCTCGGTGCCCACGCCGGGGAAATCCCAGACGCCCGTGCCGATCAGCTGCACCGCGCGCCCGTCGAGGCCGTTCGTGGCGAGAGAGGCGAGGGCGATTGGAAGTGTGGGCGGCGCGACGGGCACCAGGACGGCGAGCTTCCCGCCCTCGCCCTTGGCGGTTGCGGCGAGCTGGCGGGCCTGGATCGGGATGTCGGTGCCGTTGGGATCGAAGAATTCGCGGCCGACGACGGTGCCCCCGCGCGTGTTCACATAGGTTTCGAGGGTGCGGGCCATCTGCTCGCCATAGGACGTCTGCGGCGCGAACGTCGCGAACCGGCGAATGCCCGACTCGAAGGCGTGGTCGACCACGCGGCGGACCTGCGGCGGGGCCGCGATCCCCATGATCCAGACGCCGCGCTGGGCGACCTGTTCGTCGTTCGAGAAGGCCACCACGTTCATGCCGCCCTGGTTGACCAGGGGCGCCAGAGCGGAGGCCGACGTACCGTAGAGCGGTCCGAGGACGAGGGCGGCGCCGTCGATGCGCGCCTTGCGATAGGCTTCGACGGCGGTATCGGCGCTGTCGCCGCTGTCATAGGCCGAGAGGGCCAGTTCCTTGGCGCCGCTGTCGAACAGGGCCATTTCGGCGGCCTGCTGCATGGCCTGCCCGATCGGGGCGGCCCGGCCGCTGAGCGGCAGGAGGAGGGCGATGCGCACCTTGCCCGAGGCGGTGAGCGGCGAACCGGATTGGGCCGCAACGGTCACCGGTCGCGCGGCGGGCGTGCTAGTCTTGGGCGGCTCGCTGCAGGCACCCAACAGGAGGGCAGCGGTGGCGAGCACGAGGAATGACCTACGCATCGGCGCGAAACTCCGGCGATCGGAATCAGATGGACTTGGACGAACGGCCCCAAGCTACCGACGGGCAGCCCCCGCGTAAACCGCCGCTCGCCCCGGGGCTGCATATTGTTGCCACACCGATCGGCAACATGCGCGACATCACGCTGCGCGCACTGGACGTGCTGCAAGCGGCCGACCTGATCGCCTGCGAGGACACGAGGGTGTTCGCCAAGCTCGCTACCCATTACGGCATCGCCGCCCCGACGATCGCCTACAGCGACGCCACGCAGGACAAGGCCGAGCCGCGCGTCGTCCGGGCGCTCGCCGCGGGAAAGTCCGTGGCCCTGGTGTCCGACGCGGGCATGCCGCTGATCTCCGATCCGGGCTA
>JAKFVZ010000442.1 GCA_021732965.1 Reyranella sp. | reverse complement strand
CGCGTGTTCGTGTTGCGGCTGGCCGAAATATACCTGGTGAATCCCAGGCAGCTTCGGACCTTTGTCACCGAATTCGCCAACCTGCAGTATATTCTCGACGAAACGGTCATCAGTCTTCCCGCACCCTTCCGCCAGCGCCTCGACACGGCCCTGATCCTGGGCATTCGTTTCGACTTCTAACTGTTCGACGAGAGGCTGGGCCCGGCGTCCCCGATCGGATTTCGCGACGCCTCTTGGAAGGCTCTGGAACAGCGGCTGAAGCATAGCGGAATGATCTTCACGACATCTTCCACCCGTGTTGCCGGCCCGTTCCAGGCTGCCGGCGCCATTCTCCATTCCGGCAAGTTGAGTTTGTTTCCCATGGTCGCGGAGGCTATAGAAACCTTCGAGCGCTTGCCGCCCTCCTTCGAGGATTCGTCGACTGGCGCAGTCGACGCGGAAGCGGAAGAAGAGGAATTCGGCTGATACCTGTCTCGGGACGGGTCTGAAGAAGCGCGATGGAACTCAAAGCCCAGGTCATCAACCGCAATCCCCAGTTTGCGAACTGGAAGGCCCCCCGCACCGTCATGCCGCGGCGCTCGCATCCCATTTGCGATGGCTGGCTGCTGTCGCTGCAGGCCGACGGCGGAGCGGCGGGCTTCAGCGTTGCCCCCCTCAACTCCGAGACCGGCGCTGGATTGCGGCTTCAGCTCGAAGCCAATCAAACGGTGAGGATCGCCAGCCGCATCCGCCCCGAAGCCGCCACGCGCCGCGGCACCTGGCGCGCCGCGGCAAGATTGCGGGGGATTCCGGAGGGAAACGCCTTTCCTCAGCTCGACGCCGCCTATCTCGCGCGAGTCGGTCCCACCGGTGGCTGGCTCTTCGACTCGCAGGTGTTCCGCGAGACGCCGCTGCATGAGGAATGGGTCGAACTGAGCGCCTCTGTCCAGTTCGACCGCCCTCTGGTAGCCCGGACCGCTGCGCAGTCAGTCCTGTCGCGCCTCAAGGCGCTGTTCGGCCGTGCTTCGTCGTCTCAGGACGAGACGCTATTCCTGGCATTGCAATTTTCCCAGCCCGGCATGATCGAGATCGATTTCTGCCAGCTCGAGGAGGAGCGGCTCGAGGCTTCGCCCGTCGCCGGAGACACGACGTCCCATCCGGCACCTGCCAGTCGTCTGAAGGTGAAGCCCCATGTCGGTGCCGCACCGATAGAACAGGCTGGAATCGTGGCGCTGCTCGACGGGCGCCTCCTGGGCTGGGTGCATCCCGGTCCTGCCAAGGTCAGCGGCACGATCGAGATCGACGGTGAGCCCGTCGCACCTCTTGGCGACTCCGCCTTCAACGGAGCCGAGACTGCCCTGCTCCTCGACAAGCCTGGCGAGCGATTCGCAGTCGACCTTCCGAGTCGTTTCCTGGACGGCAAGCGCCACCGGATCGGGCTCCACGACAATCTCGCCGAGCGAACGATCGATGGTGCGGAGACGGGCCTCGTCCTGCAGGAAGGCCTTCACGTCGCCGAACGGCAGGTCTGAAGCTCAGGGGCTTTCCGAGCAGCCTGGAATCACACCACCAACCTCATGCTGAGGAGGCGGGTGTTTGATCTATCTGCATCGGAAGACTCTAGCCGAGCGCCCCCGCTCAACGGGCGATATGGCGAGCCAGCATGAAGGCTTCCGCGGCCTCTACACCGATCGAGGCTCCCCGCCAGCGCGCGAGATGCGTCACCGCCTCGATCGACCGGCTGTGCGGCCAGGCCCGCATTTCCTCCGCGTAGAATTCCAGCGCCGCGATCTTTCGCTCGAACGTGCCGCTGATATCCTGGAACCAGTTCGGAGTGAAGGCCGTCTGCGCCGAGGGAGTCTGCCACTCGGTGCTGGACGGCACCTCGAAGCACAGGATCGTCGGGGCGAGAGCACCGGGCTGCGGACGAAGGGCGGTCATCGTGGCCTGGTGCACCAGGCGGTGATCGACATTCAGGTCCGCGAAATGGTGCGTGTAGACGATATCGGGCCGGTACGCCGAGATGACGGGCTCGACCTGGCGGACGATCTCGAGAAGAGGCAGGCTGTCCATCTGGTTGTCGGGAAGTGCCAGGAACGTCGCGTCTTGCACGCCCACGCAGGCCAGCGCGGCATTCGCTGCCTCGCGCCGCTGCCGGGCAGCGGCATCCTCTGCGGCCCCGCGAGACCCGACCCCGTCGGTCATGAACAAAGCTCGGACCTCGTCTCCACGACTGGCATGCAGGGCAAGCGTCCCGCCGCAGCCGAGCGCCTCGTCATCGGCATGGGCGGCGATCACCAGAACTCGGCGGGTGCTCATGCCTGGAACCTCCAGCCCTTCGCTGCGGCCATGGCGTGCCCGGCACGCTCCCAAAGCGCGCGGTCACGGGCGACCAGCAAACCGCCCGGCTTGTCGTAGGCGCCCGCAAGCAGGAAGGGCGAGCCGTTCGCCTGGGTGAGAAGGGCTCCGACCGAACGCAGGACGGCCAGCGCCGGCGCAACGTCCCAGTCGCGGACGACCACATCCTTCACGAACAGGTCGGCGGTGCCATCGGCCACGAGGCACATCTTGAGGCCAAGGCTGCCGGACTCATGATAGCCATCGGTACCCAGGGTGCGCATGACCGGCACACAGATGCCATGGGGCTCGGGCGTATTGTCGGTCACGACAATGCGTTCAGCCGGCTTCCGCCCCGGCAGCCTGGCGCCGTTGAGAAAAGCCCTGCCCGCGCCATCGGCGACGAAAGTCTTGTCGAGGACCGGCGCCCGTACGACGCCGAAGCGCGGCTCGCCGTCGGCGACCAGGGCGAGCTGGGTGACGAAGCCGGGAAACCCGCCGCGCCAGCTGGCTGTCCCGTCGATCGGATCGAGCAGCCAGTAGAGGGGCGCCCGCGCCGAGAAATGATCCGCGTCCTCCTCGCTCACGATCGGGATGTCCGGCGTCAGCTTCCCGAGGGTCGCGCGCAGAAAGGAGTCGGCGGCGTAGTCGGCCGCGAGCTTGTGCTGCTCCCTGTTGATGTACGCGCGCATTTTCTCATCCGCGCGCCAGACCGAGAGCTTTGCACCGAGTTCGACCACAGCGTCGATGACGGCTGCCTGAACGGCTTCGTCCAGAAGAGGCTTCGAGGTCATTCAGCGGCCTGCGGGGCGAAGCCTGCTGAGGCCCCCTTGCCTGCGAGGCCGCGCAGATCGGCAGCCACGCAGGCGATCACGTTCTCGCGCGTGCCGAGAGACAGCAGGTCGTAGTGGGTGATCGACGGAAACCAGCTATCGCGACGGTGCGCACCCTTGCGCCACACGTCGGACGCGCCGGGGATGACGGTAAACGACCAGACGGGCACGTTCACCGCGGCCGCGATGTCCCGGATCGTGACACCGGGCGTGAGCACGAGGTCGAGTTCGGACACCAGCGCCGCAACACCCTCGAAATCGTCGTAGAGGTCGAGGCCCGGGATCGCATGCACGCCGGCCGCCTGCAGCGCCGCCGCCTCCTCGACGCTCTGGTTGACCTGAAGATCGACGAAGGTCACGTCCTTCACCGCCAGGATGGACGCGATCTCGTCGATCGAGAAATAGCCCCTCTTGCGGTAGCGATTGATGAACGACCCGCGCCAGCAGAGGCCGACCTTAGGCTTGGGGCCGAGCTTTGTGAGATGCGCACGCATCTCCTGCACCCTTGCGGGGTCAGGCACGGCAAACCGGTGGCGCAGCGGCTGCCCCTGGCGCAGCACGGCTTCCACATAGGTTTCGTGGAAGAGACGGTCGCTGTGGCAAACGAAGTCCTGTCCGGCCATCCGTTCGAAGGGCATGGCCATTTCCACGACACGCGGTGTGACTCCCGGCCAGACGCGATCGAGGGTCGGCGATTTCCCGCCATCGTCGCGGCGAAGCTGGCGGTGGCCGGAGAAGGTCGGAACGAAATCGATCTCCGGATAGGAGCGCCTGAGCAGCGTGTAGAGCCTCGGGTCGCAGGCGAAGGTGCAATCCCGGATCCCCTCATCCTGCAGCCTTTGCAGGCACATCGCCGCCAGGCGCAATTCGTCACCCGGACCGCCGCGCACGGCAATGGCCAGCGATTTTCCACCGAGCGCCTCGCCCTGCCACACCTTGAGATGGCGCGGGAAGACGTCCTCGTACAGCTCGCACTGGAGACGATGGGCTCCTGCCGCTTCGGCGGGACGGCCCATGATCATCAGCACGAGGAAGCGATGCCACAGCGTGCGGGCGCCGGGACTGCGCCCTGCGTCGGTCGACGCCTTGACGCTCCGGTCGTACCAGGCGAGCGCCCCCTCGAAATTGCCGAGTTCCTCTTCGATGTGTCCCAGCTGCATGAGGGCGGTGGGATCGGAGTGCCGCACGAACAGCGCCGACTTCAGGGCGACGCGCGCCGCCTCGATCTCACCTGCCTGATGGAGGACGAGCCCTCTGTAGAAGTACCCCCGGGGTTCGAGCGGGTGGTGGTCGATCACCCGCATGCTGGAGGCCAGCGCCTCGACGGGATCCTCCCATTCGGTTGCGTATTCGAGCAGACCGACCAACACCGAGACGTCGGTCACCCCGGCATGGAAGGCGCGGCGCAACGGCCGGGCGCTGCCGCTATAGTCGAAGATCTGCCGGTAGAGCGCGCTGATGCGCCGCGTCGTCGCCGGCACCGATACGCGCGGTGCGTCGAGGACGGCTACGAGGTCGAGTGCCCCGCCATAGTCCATCCGCAGGTAGCGGACCGTGACGTGGAACTCGAGCACGGCGATGTCGTATCGGCTGCCTGACATCATCGCGGCGAGCGTTCGATCGGCCTCCGCGAGCTCGCCGTTGTGATACTGGCAGATCGCCAGCTGCAGCTTGGCAGAAAGGTCGTTGGGGAAACGCTGAACGTGCGTCCGCAGCGACGAGATTTCCGCTTCGAGTCGTCGGCGCCCGCGCAGGAAAGCGGCGAGTTCGTGGAGGATGTCGATGCGGCCACGCGACTGGAAGACGGCCAGGCGCAGCAGTGTCTCCGCCTCGTCGACCCGGTCCACGCCCGCCAGAACCTGGCTCCTCAACTGCATCAGCGCGACGACATTCGGTCGCTCGAGCAGAAGCTGGTGCGTCAGATCCAGCGCCTCGTCCCAGCGGCTGAAGCGCACCAGAAGCTGCGCATAGCGCCGGCGGCGCTCGAACGCGTCCGCCCCGTGCTCCAAACCCTCCGCCGTCGCGGCAAGAGCGGACTTCAGGTCGCCCGAAGATTGCAGATGCTCCGCCAGAGCATCGAGTATCCTTGCCTGGTTGTAACCTTCTCCGATGGCGCGGCGGGCAAGCGCCTCCATGTCCGCCGTCGACCCCAGACGGCCGATCATGCGCAGATACTCGAACACGATGGGCTGGCGCCGGGGCAACAGAATCAGTCTTTCCGTCGCGCTTGCCAGCGTCGCGACCAGGCCGCTCGCCGCTGCCAGATCGCCGCGCCTCAACATCTCGCCGATCGCCAGCGTGAGTAGATCCGCTTCGCTCGCGAAGCGCGCGGTCGACAGGGGACCGAACTGCGCGGCCATTGCGATCGCCTGGTCCGTATCCCCGCGCAGAAGCGCCAGCTCGAACTTTATCCTAACGACGTCGGGCGCATCCGGAACCTGCAGCCTGGCACTCTCGGCAGCCGTTTCCGCCTCGGCCAGATGGCCGGACTGGACTAACGCCCGGACGAGCTGGACGTGGGCGTCTATGTCCGAGGGCATCTCCCTGAGCACTCTCGATAGAAGGTCGCGCGCCCCGGCAAACTCGCGACGCTGGAAGGCGTGGTGGGCCTGGTGCTTACACGCTGCAACCGGATCCTCGCGGCGCAGTTTCGCGGTCCACTCATCGACCAGTTGCAAGCGACCGTTTGCGCGGGCGACCGATTCAATCGCGTCCACCGCGGATCGAGGCAGTCCATCTGGAGTCGAACGGACCAACGCCTCCGCCCAGACGAGCGCCCGCTCCAACTGTCCGGCGTTGCGTGCGCGCATCAACAACTGCAGCGGCAAGTCGGGCGTCTGCCATCGCGCTACGACGGCGTTTGCGAATACGGTTTCGGCTGCCGTGTCAGGCAGCACCTGAAAGACGCGAGTGATGGTGCGAACGAGATCGGCCGTGCCGGCGCCCCGGAACTCCCGATGCAGATCGTCGATCGCCCTTGCCCAGCCTCCGGTGCTGGCTCGCGCCACCGCGAGATCGACGACGAATGCCCGTCCACGCGCCTTGTGCGCCACGAGTCCAGCCGCGATCTCGGTCGCCCGAACGCCCTCGCCCACCGTGACAAGAAGCTTGACCAGTCGAATACCAATGCGATGGTCGGCCGGAAAGGCGGCGTAGAATTCCGACAACCGATCGACGGCTTCACCGAGCGCGCCCGTCGCCTCGCCAATGTCGGCGAACAAGACCGTCGCGACGCTGTGGGTGGGCGCCACGAGGAGCAGCCGACGAATGAGTGTCGCCGCTTCCCCCGGATTGGCCAGGTTGCGCAGATAGAGGCGCGCCAGCCAAAGCAAGGCATCCACATGGTAGGGATCGAGCGTCAGCGCTTCGCCGAACATCTCGGCGGCCGTCGCATGGCCCTTCAGATGGTCGGCAATGCGCCCGCGCAGAACCAGGAAGGCGGCGTCCCGAAGGCCAAGTTCATGCGCCTGGTCGAGCAGCTGCTGGGCCTGGTCCGTGTTTCCGCGCTCGACGAGACACTCGACGAGCGCGGCACGAATGGGGCCTTCCATCGGGTACTTCTGCAGCAGGTCCAGCAGCAGCGATTCCGCCGCGGCAACGCGTCCGGCACGCCGCTCGGACTGGGCCAGCAGCAGCATGGCAGACGCGGGAGCCTGTTCGAGCAGCCTCTCGGCGATCTGCTTCGCGGAACCGGCGCTGCCCGTACGGTATTGAGCCTCGCCCGCAAGAAGGCCGAGCGACACGTCGGCAGGATCGGCCTGTTCGAGCGCCTCGGTCACGATCGACCAGAGCCCCAACCTGGCAGCCTCGGTGGCCACTTCGCGCGCAAGCCCCGGGTTGAGCCGTCCGTACTGGGCGGCCACCCTGAAGCCGATCAGCCCGTCCCGCAGCTTCCCGTCCCGCAGCGAAGCGATCGCGAAGCCAAGCCAGGCCGCGACGGAGAGCGGCTCGGCCGAAATCCGCCGCTGCCACTGCTCGATGGAGAGACCGGAATTCGTCATCAGCGTCCGGCCTCGAGCCACTTCTGCAACCGCGCTCCCGTCGCCTCCATCAACGCATCGACATTCTGACGGTCGTCGACGAACAAGTGCTTCTTGTTGGGATGAAAGACGTCCGTCCCCTCCCCGTCGACAATTCGCCAGTCCAGCGTATGCGACCGGTTTAGCATCCAGGTTTCCACGCCGATCGCCCCCGACAACTCGCTGACGCCGTTGGCAACGCATATGAC
>JAKFVZ010000457.1 GCA_021732965.1 Reyranella sp. | reverse complement strand
GGATGTCAGCAATGCTACGGGTGCAGGAATCGCACTATAGCCGCCCCCGGTGGCGTTGCGATAAAATCCCCATACAAGGAAAACCGCGAGGAGGAACGCGATGGAACTGGTCCCGCTGGCCGATGGCTTCGGCGTCGAGGTGAAGGGTGTCTCCCTGCTCGACGTGGCGATCGATGCCCAGGCCTATACGGAGGTCCGCAAGGCCTTCGAGACGTATTCACTCCTCGTTTTCCGCGACCAGCAGATCGCCGACGACGTCCAGGTCGCCTACAGCCGCGCCTTCGGCCCGCTGGAACTGACCAAGGCGGCGTCGGTGGGCGAGAACAGCTTCTACTCGCGCCTGACCAATGTCGGGGCCCAGGGCGAGATCGTGCCGCCGGATCACCGGCAGGTGCTGGTCGCCAAGGCCAATGCGCTCTGGCACACCGATTCATCCTTCAAGAAGACGCCGGCATTGGCCTCCGTGCTGACCGCGCGCGTGCTGCCCGACGCGGGCGGCGAGACCGAATACACTTCGACCCGGCTCGCCTGGGAGCGGCTGCCGGCCGACCTGCAGGAGAAACTGAAGCGCGCGGTGGCGACCCACTCGTACGCGAACAGCCGCTACCAGATCCACCCCGACCTGGCCAACGCGGAGGAGCGCAAGGCGCTGCCGCCGGTGCGCTGGCGGATGAACTGGCGCAATCCGAGCAACGACCGCCGGGCGCTCTACGTCGCCAGCCACGCCTATGCGATCGACGGCATGGACGACCGCGACGCCCGCCAGCTGCTGGCACAACTCCTCGACGAAGCGACGCGGCCGGAGTTCGTCTACAGCCACAAATGGCGCCAGGGCGACGCCGTCATGTGGGACAACCGCGCGATGCTCCATCGCGGCCGCCCTTGGGACTATTCGCGCGAGCGTTCGATGGTGCGCACGACCATCTCGGCGACCGAGGCGGATGGTCTCAGCGAGGTGAAGCCGCCAGTGATCCACTGACGGTTTCCCGACGGACTGACCGGTTTTGGTTACTCCGCGGCGGCGAGGCGCTGCTGGTTCTGCTGGGCTGCGACCTTGGCACGGGCGAGGTCCTCGCCGCGGCGCTTGTTGACGGCCGCGCCGCCACCCGCCGTCTCGGCGAACAGCGACAGCTTGTCCATATCCTCGTCGACCACGGGCTGCAGCGCGAGGTCGGTGTATTCGAGGCGCTTCGGGTCGTTCCTGACCTTGCGGCCGATGGCGATGCCCTGGAGCGTCAGGCGCGTGTAGATCTTCAGCTTGTGCCAGAAGTTCTTGGCCACCTTGTAGTGGAACACGCCGATCGGCTCGATCGGCATGCCATGGCGGCGGTCGAGCCGGTACTTCATGCGCACCGCGCCGCCTTCCAGCGGATGCACGCCCTCGGCCTCGAACATGATCTTGAACATGGTCATGAAGTGCGCGGGCTCGGCCGGGTTGCGGCCGGGGATCGCGCCGTGCCGGCGCGCCACCGTCTCGATGTGCTCGGGCGTGTAGTAGGACTTCCAGGCCTCGCGGTAGACCTGCTCGAACTCCGCGTCGCTCATCTTCGGGTGATGCACGCAGCGATGATGGACGTCGTACTTGTTGAGGTCGGGGTCCATCCAGACGCCCTGCTTCCACAGGGTCTGGTGATCCTCCGAGCCGGGCAGCGGCGTGAGCATGAACAGCTCGAGGATATCGAGCGGCAGCTCCTTCTTGATGATTTCCATGTCGCGCAGGATCGATTCGCGCGTGTCGCCCGGGAAGCCCAGGATGTAGCCGGCCCAGGTCGAGGCACCGCTGTTGTGCCACGCCTGCAGCATCTTGCGGTACTCGGTGATCTTGTTCTGGCGCTTCTTGGCGGCCAGCAGATTGTCCGGGTTGACGTTTTCCAGGCCGATGAAGACGCGATAGACGCCCGCCCAGCGCGCCTTGTTGATGAAGTTCGGGATGCGGTGGCACTGGGTGTCGACCTGGATGATCAGCGAGAGCTGGATACCCTCGTTCTCCTTCAGCTCGATGAGCCTGTCGAAGAAGTCCTCCCAATGCTTGTTGCGGGCCATGTTGTCGTCGGTGATGAAGAACGACGTGATGCCCTGCTTGTAGTTCTCGCGGACGATCGCTTCGAGATCGTCGGCGGTGCGGAACCGGCTCTTGCGGCCCTGCACGTTGATGATGGTGCAGAACGAGCACTGGAACGGGCAGCCGCGGCCGAGGTCGAAGCTCGACATGCCGCCCTCGTTGCGCGCCAGCGCCGACGGCGGCAGGTGCGGCGTGGGGGCGCCTCCGAGGTTCGGCAGGTCGTCCATGTAGTTGTAGAGCGGCTTCATCGTGCCGTTCATCGCGTCGCGCAGCACGAGGTCGAACCGGCCTTCCTCGGCCTCGCCGGCGAAGATCGAGATGCCCATGTCCATGGCTTCCTGGATCTCGGGCGGCGTCACCGGCAGCATCGACAGGCAGCCCGACACGTGGAAGCCACCGATCGACACCGGCAGGCGTCCCAGCTTCAGGAACTTGCGGGCGAGGTCGACGGCGTGCGGGAACTGGTTGGTCTGGACGCCGACGAGGCAGACCAGCCCCATGCCGCCGCTGCGCTCGACCTGGGCCAGAAGCCGGTCGGGGCGGACACGGGTATTGGTCTCGTCGATCGGGTGGATGACGATGTCGACATCGGGTCCCAGCACTTCGCGGGCGCGGCAATCCTCGCCGAGTCCATAGAGAGCGGCCAGGGTATTGGAGGGAATGTGTGAGCGCAGCCAAGTGATCGGGTAGCCGTCATCGTCGTAGTGAGTCGGCTTGATCAGGATCAGATGGAATTTCTTACGCTTCACGGCACCGCTCATCGCGGACTTCTCCAAAGGCAAAACCCGCGAGCGGCCTCGAGCCTTTCCACCGCTTGACGGCATTGGCTGCAACAATGCGCTGAGCCGCATCGCAACGCAACCGGGCGCGACCGATATTCACAGGCTGAGTGATGCAATAGAGCCACCAAATTTGGGGTTTTATGGGGCCGAGCCCGGCCATTAGTGCGGATGGGCCATGTTCCGGAGATTATTGCAGTCGGCCTCCTGAACGAGCAGGCTTGAGTACCCTTGGAAGCGCTGAAGTCAAAAGGCGCAGGGGGAGGGAACAAAGCAAGACGTGAGCCTCATCGCGCGCGCGCCCGCACTGGCGCCTTTCCGTATCCGAAGCTTTCGCTTCCAGTGGCCCTCGGACCTCCTGGCCTCCTGGGCATTCGAGATGGAGGGGGTGATCCTGGGCTGGTTCGTGCTGGTTTCGACCGGCTCGGTCCTGGCGCTGGCGGTTTTTGGCTCCCTACAGTTCCTCGGGACCCTGATTTCGCCCCTGTTCGGCATGGCGGGCGACCGGATCGGCAACCGCAACGTCCTGCTGCTGATGCGGCTGGCCTACCTGATCCTGGCCCTCTGCCTCATGGCCCTGTTCCTCAGCGATCTGGCGACTCCTGTCCCGGTCTTCATTCTGGCCACCGTCATGGGGCTGGTGAGGCCGTCGGATATCACCATGCGCAATCTGCTGGTCGGCGAGACCATGCCTGCCGACTACCTGATGCGGGCCATGGGCGTGTCGCGCACGACCGCCGATTCGGCGCGCATCATCGGTGCCCTGTCCGGCGCGGCTCTCGTGGCAGCCCTGGGTTCGGGCCTGGCCTATGTCGCCGTCTGCGGCGTCTACGCCATGTGCCTTGCGCTGACCCTCGGCGTCGGCATCCGCCGGCTGAGGGTCGTGAGCGAGGGCGAGACGATGCCGACGGCGCTGGGAGCCCTGCGACAGGGCTTCTCCTATGTCTGGAATACGCCGGTCGTGCGGGCGGTGATGCTGCTGGCCTTCCTGGTGAACTTCGCGGCCTATCCGCTGACCGGCTCGCTGCTCGCCTACGTGGCCAAGGACGTCTATGGCATGGACCAGACCGGGCTCGGCTGGCTGATCGCCTGTTTCGCCGGCGGAGCGCTCACCGGCTCCATCCTCGTGTCGATGTACGGCGCCCATATCCGGTCGGGACGCACCATGATCGCCTGCACGCTGATCTGGTTGTCGCTCAACCTGGTTTTCTCGTGGCTCACCACGCCGCTTCTCGGCGAGCTGGTCCTGTTCGTCTCGGGATTCTTCCAGAGCTTCTGCATGATTCCGATGGCGGTGATCCTGCTGCGGGTCACCAATCCGGCACTGCGCGGCTGCGTCATGGGCGTGCGCATGCTGGCGGTCTATGGCTTGCCTCTCGGCCTGCTCCTCTCGGGCCCATTGGTCGAATGGGCCGGCTTCAGCGTGACAGGCACATTCTACAGCGTGCTGGGCATCGTCTTTACCCTGGCGATCGGGGTGCGATGGCGCGCGGACCTGTGGGACCGCGCCGCGCCCGTGAACGCAAGGTAGTCGCAACCCGGCTCGGGCACGGTGCGTTCGGGCGGGAATGCATCATCGCCTCGCCACGACCATCGCTCTGGCGATGGCAGCCTTTGTTGCCGTTGCCGACCCGGCAGCGGCTCAATCCTCTTCCTCATCCGGCGAAGCCAAGCCGCCGCCCCGGCCCTCGGCGACCGAGGACGAACAGCGCAGCATCTACACGTTTCAGGTGGAGAATGACGTATTCAACCGCTTCGGTACGTCCGATCGCGACTATACGAGCGGTGTGAGGATCGGCTGGCTGTCGCCTGCCATCACGGAGATGCCGCAAGGCATCGTGGCTATGACCACTATCCCGACCTTCCTCGGCGAGCCCGCGGCTGATTCGGTGATCCGCCGCATCGCTATCTCGGCGGGCCAGAACATCTACACGCCCGAGAATACCTATGTGTCGAACCCGATCTACAACGACCGGCCCTATGCGGCGTGGCTTTATGCGAGTTTCGCGCTCCAGTACACCTACAAGCGCCACGACACGAATACCGGGATCGACGAGCCGATGCGGCTCGACACGCTACAGCTCGACGTCGGCGTGATCGGTCCCGCCGCCGGCGGCGAGTTCGTGCAGAACAACTTCCATCGGCTGATCGGCGTCGCGCCGGCCTATGGCTGGGCCAACCAGCTTCATAACGAACCCACGATCAATCTCACTTTCGAGCGACGCTGGCGCACGGGTCGCGCCGTGCTGATCGAAAATCCCAAGCTCGAGGTCGACTTCATCCCGCGTGCCGCGGTGGCGGTGGGCAACGTCGCGACCTATGCCAGCGCCGGCGGCACGGCGCGTATCGGCAAGAACCTGCGGGATGATTTCGGTCCCACGCGCGCGCGGCCGGCGCTGCCCGGCTCGGACGCGTTCATCGGCGACGGCAGTTTCGGCTGGTACCTGTTCGCGGGCTTCGACGGCCAGGCGGTGGCCCGCAACATCTTTCTCGACGGCAATACCGATGGATTCAGCCAGCGCGTGTCGCATCGGCCGTTCGTCGGCGAGGCGCAGGCGGGCCTTGCGATCCTGTGGCGGGGCATGCGCCTGTCCTACACGCAGATCCTGCGGACCCCGGAATTCTTCGAGCGCGATCGCATCACGCAGTTCGGCTCCTTCAACCTGACGTTCAGGTACTGACGAAGCCTGTCAACGGCGTGGCGCGCGTCAATGGGGCAAATAAAAGGGGCACCCGAAGGTGCCCCTTTGTCATTGGAAGGCCGCTATATGCGTCCCATCAACAACAGGATGATCACGATGATGAGCACCAGGCCGATGCCGCCGCTGGGATAGTAGCCCCAGCCGCTGCTGTGCGGCCAGGTCGGCAACGCCCCGATCAGGATGAGGATCAGGACGATCAGCAGGATGGTGCCCAGCATTCAGTGCTCCTTAATCGAGGTTCTTCTCGGCAAACGACCAGTTCGCGAGCTTGTCGAGCCAGGCCTGGACATGGTCCGGGCGGCGGTTCTGGAAATCGAGGTAGTAGGCGTGCTCCCAGACGTCGGCGACGAGGAGCGGCTTGCCGCCATGCGCCATCGGGGTGTCGGCGTTGGCCGTCGTCTCGATCTTGAGCTTGCCGTCGGCGCCCTTCACGAGCCAGGCCCAGCCACTGCCGAACTGGCCGACCGCCGCCGCCTTGAAGGCCGCCTTGAACTTGTCGAGGTCGCCGAAGCTGTCGTCGATCAGCGACTTGATCTTGCCGGTCGGCTCGCCGCCCTTCGGCGTCATGCTGTTCCAGTAGAAGGTGTGGTTCCAGATCTGGCCGGCATTGTTGAAGATCGCCTTGCCCTTCTCGTCCTTGGCCGACTTCTTCACGATGTCTTCGAGGGACAGGCCCTCGTAGGCCGTGCCGGGCACCAGCTCGTTCAGCTTGTCGACGTAGGCCTTGTGATGCTTGCCGTAGTGGAACGAGATGGTGTTGGCCGAAACGACCGGCGCGAGCGCGTCATCGGCATAAGGCAGTTTCGGAAGGGTGAAGTTCGACATAACGCGAGTCCTCAAGCTGGCTGGCCCGGATAGACCCGGGCGGGCGGCGTCCGACATGAACGCACCTCACCTTATGACGTTCCATGTTGCGATCGCGCTACGTTTTTCGCGGCCGTTTCCAGCGCAAAGCCCCGACTGTGTGTAGGGAATCCAAAGGGGCTTCCCCGCCGGTTGCCGACGACCCCGTTGACGAGAATCGGGGCAAGTCGTTCTCACTTGCTGGACTTTCCTGCGTTGCGCGCAGTTTTTTCAGCGAACGTTTCTCAGTCGCTCACTCTTGGGTTGCGCCCTGAGTTTCGACGGGTATCTGTAAGAGCCGACGCATTCAAAGAGGAGGTTCGCCATGAAGGGCAACCCGCAGATCATCGTCGAACTCAACAAGCTCCTGAAGAACGAGCTGACGGCGATCAACCAGTATTTCCTTCACGCCCGCATGATGAAGCACTGGGGCTTCGATCGCCTTGGTCACAAGATCTACGAAGAGTCGATCGGCGAGATGAAGCACGCCGATAAGCTCATCCAGCGCATCCTCATGCTGGACGGCCTGCCCAACCTGCAGGACATGGGCCGGATCGCGATCGGCGAGAACGTGCCCGAAGCGCTTGAAGCAGACCTGAAGCTCGAGTCGGCTGCACGCACGGCGCTCGTCGAGGCGGTGACCGCCTGCGAGGCGGCGAAGGACTATGTCAGCCGCGAGATCGCGGTCAGCATCCTCGAAGATGCCGAGGAGCATATCGACTTCCTCGAGACCGAGATCGGCCTGATCGAGAAGGTGGGCGTGCAGAACTACCTGCAGAGCCAGATGGGCGAAGGAAAGGGCCCGAGCTGACGGCTCGGGAGCGCGGCCGGCTCTAGTCGGCCGCCAACAGCGTCTGCAGCGCCGTGCTTTCGCGGGCGATCGTATGCGCAATGCGCTCGCGCATGTCGCAGGCACAGGAGCCACATTGCGGGCTATTGCCGCAGGACCGGAACACGTCGGCCGGTCGCCGGGCGCCTGCCCGGACGGCCTCATCGACCTC
>JAKFVZ010000461.1 GCA_021732965.1 Reyranella sp. | reverse complement strand
CGATCGAGGAAGACGTGATCCGCCAGTACGGCGAGCGCGCCAAGCAGCAGCGTGCCAATCCGGAATACGGCATGACCTACTGGAAGGCCGCGTTGCGCCAGATCGAGGGCAAGGGCACGGACTGGCTGCAGTAATCCTGTGGTTTCGGTGACCGCACACGAAAAGAGCGCGCCGCGAGGCGCGCTATTCTGATTCCGGGAGTGGGCAAAGAGCTGCGTAACTCGCGACCTAGTTGCTGCAGGCGATCGCTCAACTGCTTGCAGAGGGTGCGACGGAGAGCTGGGCGTGACCATCGAGATCGATGTGCTCACACCACTGTAGTCCTGTTCGATCAGAGCGGCAGTGCGCGCTATGGCTACACCGTTGCAGGCAATGGGGCAGCCGAAGGAAGCCGGGCTAAGCTCCCCTAGCGGTCGTCGTCAGCGCGTTTCAGCGGATGGATGGGTGGCCTTGATAGGAATATTCACTCATTGAGGATATCCACGCCCACCTGACGATGAGCGGACACAATCAACTCAAAGAGATCGCGTTGGCCGATCATCTTTAGGAAATCAAGCATATCACTCCAAGGAGGCCGGTTAGCTGCATATCCGCCCGGACCCGAATAGAGACCGCCACCGGGGCCCGTGTAGAGCCCACCTCCGGGACCTGTATACAGGCCGCCGCCGGGTCCACCGTACAGTCCGCCGCCAGGACCCGTGTAAGCTCCGCCATCGGGCCCGGTGTAAAGGCCACCCCCAGGTCCGGTATAAAGGCCACCACCCGGACCGGTGTACCTTCCGCCACCAGGCCCGGTATATGCGCCTCCTCCCGGCCCTGTATACAAGCCCCCACCCGGACCAGTGTACAATCCTCCTCCGGGACCTGTGTATCTATCTCTGGGCCACATTGTTCCTCTCCCCTTCACGTTGCAGTGCTGAATTTGACACCCGCTGTTGGAGAATTTCCAGCACGAGCGCTCGGCTGAATTCGGTGACGTCGAATTTTGAGCGGGTGCTGGCGTCAGCGCATCACTGCTTCAGTCGTCTGACAAACGCGCTGCCAACGTCATCGTAAGAGCCCGACATCAGTTCAACGAAGCCTCTACTGTCAGTTCGCGAAGTACGTCAGACCAGACGGCGGTTGCCAATGGAGAGAAGTGCTCAATCCGTGGAATGCACTCAATCATCATTTTGTCGTAGGAATTCAGAGCCTCGTCGGTGAGTAGTTTGGCGTCGATGACAGGCATGCAAGTTTCCCTCAGGTTGAGTTCTTGCATTATGCACTACCGGCTTGTGGAGTGTTTGTGGCGGTGACGATTTCTGAGACGGCGAGTTGGCGGTAGCAACCCTTGTCAGTCGCTACGAAAGCCCAACGCACGCTGCACGCCATAGACCGTGCCGATGATGAACGTTATCGCAAAAACGCCATAACAGAGCAGCGCCCACACCTGACCGGTAGCTTCCCACGAGTTCTCAACAGTGGAGAATGACAGCACCACAAGATAGACATGCCAACAAAATGCGAGCGCCATGGTCAGCGTGAAAATGCTGAAGAGCGAAAAGAGCAAGGTCTTCATGTTGCTGACTCGTCGGGTGAGTTCACCGCTTGGCTGCTTTCAACTTCTGGCTCAACTCGACTAGCCGGCGGATGGCCTCAGACCGGCTGGCGTGGTGTTGCTTAGCCCAGGCATTGATCGAGCTTATTAATTCTTATGGAAATCGCGCGCTGACAAGCGGGTCTTGCCCGGTGAGAGCGCGCCTTTAGGCGTGCTCTTTTGATTCTGGGGGAGGGCGCTACTTCGCGGGCGCCGACAGCTTGACGATCTCGGTCCAGCGGCGAAGCTCGCCGGCGAGATAGGCGCTCAACTCGGCGGGGCCGCCCCGCCTGTCCTCGATGCCCTGGACCCGGAAGGACTCCTTGAGCTTCGGACTGTCCAGCGCCTTGTCGACGGCGCGGTAGAGCTTCTCGACGATCGGCTGCGGCGTGCCCTTCGGCGCCATCATGTAGAAGGAGACGTCGGCCACGATATCGGGATAGCCCAGCTCCTTGAAGGTCGGGGTGTCGGGAAACACCGCGGCCCGCTTTTCGCCGGTGACGGCGAGCAGGCGAGCCTGCTTGGCGTTGTAGACCGGCACGCCGGAGGCGACCGGAGTGAACCAGATCTGGATGCGGTTGGTCAGCAGGTCGCTCAGCGCATCGGTCGTGCTCTTGTAGGGCACCATCACCGTATTGATATTGGCCGCGCGATTGAGCATCTCGCCCAGGAACTGCGGCACGCCGCCGACGAAGCCCGAGAAGTTGATCTTGCCGGGTTCCCGGCGGGCGAGTTCGACAAGCTCGGCGACATTCTTCGCGGGCAGCTCATTGGGCACGAACATCGAGTAGAGGACGCCGCCGGTAAAGCTGACGGGCGCGAAGTCGTTGAGCAGGTTCGCGGTCGTGTTGCCGGTCGCCTGGTTGATGATGTTGCTCAGCGAGGCGATCACGACCGTATGGCCGTCGGGGCGCGACTTCGCGACATAGTCGGCGCCGATATTGCCCGTGGCGCCGGGCCGGTTCTCGACGATGACGCTCTGGCCCAGTGTCACCGTCATGTCCTGGGCGAGCAGGCGGGCGATGATGTCGTTGGTCGTGCCGGGACCGAACGGCGCGACGATCGTGATCGGCTTACCCTGCTGGAAGTCCTGCGCCTGCGCTGGAGCCGTCGCCGCCGCGACACTCGCCATCGCCGATGCGACGGCCGCACGCCGCGACAATTTCATGATCTTCATGAGTTCCCTCCCTTTGCTTTCTTGATTGGTTACTTGCCCGTCCAGTCCGGCTTCGGCCTCTTGTTCACGAAGGCATCGATGCCGGCCTGCGCATCCTCGCGCTGGATGGCACCGGCCATGTAGTCGGTCGCGTAGGCATAGGCCTGCTCGACGTTCATCTCCATGTGCGCGCGGAACATCGCCTTGCCGGAGGCGATCTGCTGCGGCGGCTGGCTGGCGATGCGGTTGGCCAGTTCCCTGGTCTCGCGGTCGAGATCGGCCGGCGGGACGACGCGGCTGACCAGCCCGTCGCGCAACGCCGTGGCGGCATCGACGAACTCGCCGGTGAACAGCATGTCGAGGGCGCGCTTGGGCCCGATGTTGCGGCCGACCGCCACGGAGGGCGTGCCGCAGAACAGGCCGTTGTTGATGCCCGAGGTGGCGAAGGTGGCGTCGCTCGAGGCGACGGCGAGGTCGCAGGCGGCCACGAGCTGGCAGCCGGCGGCGGTCGCGACCGCTTTCACCTTGGCGATGACGGGTTGGGGCAGGCGGCCGATCGACAGCATCATTGCCGAGCAGCGCGTCATCAGGCTGTGATGAAAGGCATAGTCGCGCGTCGAGGCGACCTCACGCAGGTCGTGGCCGGTCGAGAAGGCGCGGTCGCCCTGGGCTTCGATTACGATGCAGCGGATGGCGGTGTCCCTGGCCAGCCTGTCGAATTCCGTCTGCAGCGCATCTATAAGTTCGCCCGAGAGCGCGTTCATGGCGCGGGGGCGGTTGAGCGTGAGGAAGGCGACGCGACCCTCGTCGCGGCGCAGAAGCACGGATTCGTTGGAGGCAGCGGTCATGGCGGCATTCTATGGGAAGCGACGAGGGGCGTCATGCCGGTGATGTCGCCCGCGGAACTGATCGAATTCCTCGACCAGCACTTCCCGCAGGCGGCCCATCTCGGCCTCGCGATAGAGCATCTCGACGACAAGACGATCCGGCTGCGGCTGCCGACGCATGAGCGGCATCTGCGGCCCGGTGGCACGATCTCCGGCCCGACCTTGATGTGGCTGGTCGATTGCGGCTTCTACCTGCTGATCCTGGGCCAGCTCGGGCCGGTGGCGCTGGCGGTCACGACCAATCTCAACATCAACTTCATGCGCAAGCCCGAGCCCGCCGACCTGATCGGGGAGGGTCGGCTGATGAAGCTCGGCAAGACCCTGGCGGTCGGCGACTTCACGATCTGGAGCGACGGCAAGCCCGAACCGGTTGCGCACGCCACCGTGACATATGCCATACCACGCAAGGCTTAAATAAGAGGTATTATAATACCTCAATCCTAAGTTATTGATTTTACGTTATTATTTACGGCGATTTGACAAGTCGCCAGACACTGCCCATAAGCGCGCGCTCATTGGAAGAAAGACCCATGCACGCCCTCACGCACTCCACTCCCAGCATCAAGACCGCCGACGTCAAGAAGAAGTGGTTTCTGATCGACGCTGAAGGCCTCGTTCTCGGCCGGCTCGCCACGATCATCGCCATGCGCCTGCGCGGCAAGCACAAGCCGATGTTCACACCGCATATCGATTGCGGTGACAACATCGTCGTGATCAACGCCGAAAAGGTTCGCCTCACCGGCCGCAAGGCCGAGCGTGAAGTGTTCTACTGGCATACCGGTCATCCCGGCGGCATCAAGGGCGAGACCCTGGGCAAGCGCCTCGAAGGCCGCTTCCCGGAGCGCGTCCTGATCAAGGCCGTCGAGCGCATGATCACGCGCGGCCCCCTCGGCCGCGCGCAGATGAAGAACCTGCGCGTCTACGCCGGACCGAACCACGAGCAAGAGGCCCAGCAGCCCGAGAAGCTCGACATCGCTGCTATGAACCCCAAGAACTCGAGGATCGGCTAACATGGCTACCGAACTTTCGTCGTTTGCCGAACTGAAGAAGGCTCCGGCCGCCGGAGCTCAGGTTGCCGGCGCTCCCCGCGAAAAGGAAATCGACGCGCAGGGGCGTGCCTACGCCACGGGCCGCCGCAAGAACGCGGTCGCCCGCGTCTGGGTCAAGCCCGGCACCGGCAAGATCACCATCAACGGTCGCGACCAGACGATCTACTTCGCTCGTCCCACGCAGCGCATGATGATCCAGCAGCCGTTCGACGTGACCCAGCGCAACGGTCAGTTCGACGTCGTCGCCACGGTTTCCGGCGGCGGCCTGTCGGGCCAGGCGGGCGCCGTGCGTCACGGCATCTCGCAGGCCCTCACCAAGTTCGAGCCCGGCCTGCGCGGCAGCGTCAAGGCTGCCGGCTTCCTCACCCGCGACAGCCGCGTGGTCGAGCGCAAGAAGTACGGCCGCGCCGGTGCCCGTCGCCGCTTCCAGTTCTCGAAGCGCTAAACCCGCGTTTCCGATATCCTCGAAGGGCGCCTCAGGGCGCCCTTCTTTTTTGCGCTCTTGCTGGTTTGTGGAGTGACGATCCGATGTCCGGACTCATCGTGCCTTTCAACGGCTTCGTGCCCCAGGTCCACAGCACGGCCTTCATCGCGCCCAACGCGACACTGATCGGTGAGGTCGAGATCGCCGCCAACTGCAGCATCTGGTTCGGCGCCGTGCTGCGCGGCGACGGGCCGGGCATCAGGATCGGCGAGAACTCGAACATCCAGGACGGTACCGTGATCCACATCGCCGCCCGGGGCGTCAGCACGATCGTCGGCCGCAACGTCACGGTGGGGCACCTCGCACTGCTGCACGCCTGCGAAGTCCAGGACGATGCCTTCATCGGCATGCATTCGACAGTGCTGGACGAGGCAGTGGTCGAGACGGGCGCCATGGTCGCCGCCGGAGCGGTGGTCACGCCGCGCAAGATCGTACGCAAGGGCGAACTGTGGGCCGGTAACCCCGCCGTGAAGATGCGCGATGTCACCGAGAAGGATCTGGAGTCCTTCCGGCGCTCGGCGGCAGCCTATGTTCGTCTGGGCCAAGCCTATCGCGGCGAGCGGCCGAAGGCTGCGGAATAGGGCGCCCCGGTTACTCTCCGGAGCGGACCTTCACGTAGCTGCCGGGAGCGTCCTCGATCGCCGGCAGGCCGCCGGCGCCGGGCACGCGTGCCGGGACCTTCGGGCCCGACAGGGCCGACAGCCACTTGTCCCAGTCGTGCCACCACGAGCCGGGGAATTCCTGGGCGCCGGCCTGCCATTCGGCCAGCGTCGGCGGGTTCTTCGCCGTCTCGTTCAGCCAGTGCTGGTACTTCTTGTTTCGCGGTGGATTGACGACACCCGCGATATGGCCAGAGCCCGCCAGCATGAAGCGCACCGGGCCGCTGAAGATTTGCGTCGCCTTGTAGACCGAGCGCGCGGGCGCGATGTGGTCTTCCTTGCCGGCCTGGATGTAGACCGGGATCTTGATCTTGCGCAGGTCGATCGGCACGTTGTCGATGACGATGCCGCCCGGCGTGCTGAGCAGGTTCTTCTGGTACATGTTTCGCAGGTAGAAGCTGTGCATCGCCGCCGGCATGCGCGTGGCATCGGCGTTCCAGAACAGCAGGTCGAAGGGGAAGGGGTCCTTGCCCATCAGGTAGTTGTTCACGACGAACGACCAGATGAGATCGTTGGCGCGCAGCATGTTGAAGGTCGTGGCCATCTCGCTGCCTTCGAGATAGCCCTTCTTGCTCATCATCTCCTCGACGCTGGCGAGCTGGTCCTCGTCGATGAAGACGCCGAGCTCGCCCGGTTCGCTGAAGTCGACCTGGGCGGTGAAGAAGGTGCAGGCGGCGATGCGGTCGTCGCCCCGTGCCGCCATGTAGGCGAGCGTCGCCGCCATCAGCGTGCCGCCGATGCAGTAGCCGATCGCCGAGACCTTGCGGGCACCCGTCGCCTTCTCGATGGCGTCGAGCGCCGCGAGCGGGCCCTGGTTCATGTAGTCCTCGAACACCATCTTCGAGAGGCGCTCGTCGGGATTGACCCAGGAAACCACGAACACCGTGTAGCCCTGTTCGGTCGCCCACTTGATGAACGAGTTCTCGGGCTTGAGGTCGAGGATGTAGAACTTGTTGATCCACGGCGGCACGATCAGCAACGGCACCTCGTAGACCTGCTCTGTCGCCGGCGCGTACTGGATGAGCTGGATGACGTCGTTCTGGAAGACGACCTTGCCGGGCGAGGTGGCGACGTTACCGCCGACCTTGAAGGCGTCCATGTCGGTCTGGCGGATGGCGAGGTTGCCCTTGCCGCGCTCGAGATCGCCCAGCAGGTTCTTGAGGCCCTTGAGAAGGTTCTCGCCCTTGGACTCGACGGTCGCCTTCACGACCTGCGGATTGGTCATGGCGAAGTTGGAGGGCGACACCGCGTCGATGAACTGGCGGGTGTAGAAGTCCACCTTCTTGGCGGTCTTCTCGTCGACGCCCTCGACTTCCTTGATCGTCCCCTGCAGCCAGCGCGCCGTCAGCAGATAGGACTGCTTCAGGTAGTCGAAGACGACCTCGTCCTTCCAGGCGGGATCGTTGAAGCGCTTGTCGCCGCGCGCGGGCTCGGCCACCGGTGCGACCGTCTGGCCCATCATGCGCTGCGCCGTGACCTGCCACAGCTTCATGTACTGCTGCCAGAGCTCGACCTGCGCCTGAACCAGCCGGTTCGGGTCGGCCATCATCTTGGCCGTGAAGTCCATGAAGGTCTGGGTGAGGTG
>JAKFVZ010000464.1 GCA_021732965.1 Reyranella sp. | reverse complement strand
CGAAACAGGCCGCCCAGTTCGTGAAGCTCGGCTACGACTTCGTCTCGATCGCGGGCGATGTGTGGCTGCTGCAGCAGGCCTTCGCCGCGGGCGTCGAGACGATCCGAGGTTCTTCATCCTGAGTCTTATCGTCTCAATGGAGCGCGCCACTCCAGTGGCGCTCGTGTCTTCTTGATCGGCGAAGCTTGAGCGCCACTGGAGTGGCGCGCTCCAATGACGACCTCTAATTCCGGATCCTGACCGGCAGCGAGCGGATGCCGCGGATGAAATTGGAATAGAGCCGCACCGGCGGCCCCACGACTTCGATGTCGAGTTCGCGCTTCAGCAGCTCTTCCCACAGGATCCGGATCTGCATCTCGGCGAGGCGGTCGCCGACGCAGCGATGGATGCCGGCGCCGAACGACAGATGATGCCGTGCCTTCGGCCGGCCGACGACGAAGCGCTCGGGCTCGTCGATCGACGCCTCGTCGCGATTGCCCGAGACGTACCACATCACCACCTTGTCGCCGGCGCGGATCTGCTTGCCGGCGAGTTCGCAGTCCTTGCGCGCGGTGCGGCGCATGTGGATCACGGGCGTCGCCCAGCGGATCGACTCCGACACGAGGCTCGGCATCAGCGCGGGATCGGCCTTCACCTTCTCGACCTCCGCCGGGTTTTCGAGCATCGCCATCAGGCCCGAACTCATCGAGTTGCGGGTCGTGTCGTTGCCGCCGACGATCAGCAGCGCGAAGTTCCCGATGAACTCGCGCGTCGGCATGTTCTTCGTCGCCTCGCTGTGCGCCATCATCGAGATCAGGTCGAAGGTCGGCGGCTTCGCCACCCGCTCCTGCCACAGCGCCGCCATGGTCTCGGCCATGTTCCGGAGTTCGGCCATGCGCGCTTCGTTGGTCTTCACGATCGCGTCCTCGGCCTCGATGTTGCAGATCGCCACGTCGGACCAGAAGGTGAGCTTGCGACGGTCGGCCTGCGGGAAGTCGAACAGGGTCGCCAGCATCATGGCGGTGAGTTCGGTCGAGACGCGGTCGGCCCAGTCGAAGGTCTCGCCGCGCGGCAGTCCGTCCAGCACCTGGGCGGTGCGCTGGCGGATCAGCCCCTCCATGTTGGCGAGGTTGGACGGCGCCACGATCGGCGCCACGGTCTTGCGCTGGGCGGTGTGGCGCGGCGGATCCATGCGGATGAAGTTAGGCAGTTCCTCGCCCTGGGGCTGGTCGGTGATCTGGATGCCGCCCAGTTCCGATGCGGACGAATAGGTCGCGGGATCCAGCTCGACCTTCATGATGTCGGCATGACGGGTGACCGACCAGTAGGGCCCGAACGGGCTCTCCGCATGGCGGTGGACCGGGTCCTCGCGCCGCAGCCTCTCGAAGTGCGGCCCCCAGCTATCCTCGCGGTACAGGCGCGGCTGGCTGACATCGACGTCCATGTGGCAATCCTTCCCACTTCTTTTCCTCAAGGCCGCCTGCGTGGCCCATGCAAGTCAAGAGGATTAGTCGCCGATTCACCCGATTTGGCGCGTTGACAGTGCCAGTGCGTCGGCGCAAACCCTCGCCGCGCCGCCTCTCAGGCGGCGTTCGTACATCATGGCCCCAGCCGAACCGTCCCAAACCCAGACCAGCGCCGAGACCGCGCCGCCCCCGACCGCCCCACACCATCCGGCGGGGATGGCGCTCGTCGTCGGAGCGCTGGGCGTCGTCTTCGGCGACATCGGCACCAGCCCTCTCTATGCGATGCGCGAGACCTTCCTGCACGGAAGCGGCATGGCGCCGACGCCCGAGCACGTGTTCGGCGTGCTCTCCATGCTGTTTTGGGCGGTCACGCTCACCGTCACGATCAAGTACGTCGCCCTCATCATGCGCGCCGACAACAAGGGAGAGGGCGGCGTGCTGGCGCTCGCCACCCTGGCGTCCCGGGGGCTGAATGGGAGGGCGCCGAAAATCCGGATCGGCATCATCGTGCTGGCCGTCATCGGCCTCGCCCTCTTCTATGGCGACGCCATGATCACGCCGGCGATCTCGGTCATGAGCGCCGTCGAGGGTCTGTCCGCGGTGACCCCGGCCTTCACGCCGTTCGTCATCCCCCTCGCCCTGGTGATCCTGGTCGGCCTCTTCATGCTGCAGGCCCGCGGCACGGCCGACGTCGGCCGTCTGTTCGGTCCGGTCATGTTCGTCTGGTTCCTGGTCCTGGGCGTGCTCGGCGCCTGGCAGATCGCGAAGAACCCGGTGGTGCTGGAGGCGATCAACCCCATTCACGCCTACTATCTGGTCACGGATCAGGGATTCGGCATCTTCTGGGCCTTCGGTTCCATCGTGCTGGCCGTCACCGGCGCCGAGGCTCTCTATGCCGACATGGGTCATTTCGGCCGCAAGCCCATCCGCATCGGCTGGTTCGGCATCGTCATGCCGGGTCTGCTGTTGAACTATTTCGGCCAGGGCGCGCTGATCATCTAGAACCCCGCCATCATCCATCAGGTCTTCTTCGAGCTGGTACCCACCGACTACATCATCTTCCTGGTGGCCCTTTCAACACTGGCAACCGTGATCGCCTCGCAGGCTGTCATCACCGGGGTGTTCTCGCTGACCCGGCAGGCGATCCAACTCGGCTACCTGCCGCGCATGGAGATCCATCACACGTCCGAGACGGCGATCGGGCAAATCTACATCCCGCGGGTGAACTGGCTGTTGATGTCCTGCATCATCGCCCTCGTGGTCGGTTTTGGCTCGTCCGGCTCGCTGGCCGGCGCCTATGGCCTGGCCGTCACGGGCGCCATGCTGGTCGACGCGGCGCTCGCCATGGCCGTGGCCATCCTGGTCTGGCGCTGGTCCTGGCCGCTCGCCGCGGCGGTGTTCGGCTTCCTGGCCATTCCCGATCTCGCCTTCTTCATCGCCAATGCCCTCAAGATCCCCGACGGCGGCTGGCTGCCGCTGATCGTGGCCTGCCTGATCTACTTCACGATCACGACCTGGCGACGGGGCCGCAAGATCGTCGCGTCGGAGCTGAGCGAAGGCTCGCTGCCGCTCAAGCAGTTCCTCGAGCGCATGGAACGCGCACCGGACCGCGTCGCCGGCACCGCCGTCTTCCTGACCGCCGACGCCAGCCACACGCCGGCCGCCTTCCTGCACAACCTCAAGCACAACAAGGTCCTGCACGAGCGCATCATCATCCTGCAGGTCGACACGATGGACGTGCCCGTCGTGTCGGAAGCCAACAGGGTCGAGGTCGAGCGGCTGGGCAAGGGCTTCCACACCGTGATCGCCCATTACGGCTTCACCGAACAGCCCGACATCCCCGAGGCGTTGCGCGCCTGCCGGCCGCACGGCATTGCCTACGACGAGATGGAGACCTCGTTCTTCCTGGGCCGCGAGACCCTGGTGCCGTCGCAACATTCCAGGCTCGGCCGCTGGCGCCGCGACTGGTTCATCTCGCTCTCCCACTCCGCCTCGGCCACCAAGACCTTCTTCCGCATCCCGCCCAACCGCGCTATCGAACTCGGCAACCAGATCCAGATCTGAGGCCGTTCGCCATGCCGCGTTCTCCGCTCGTCCTGCTGCCGGGGCTGCTCAACACACGCCGCGTCTACGATCACCAGGTCGAGGCGCTGGCCGACATCGCCGATTTCACCATCCCAGAACTCTGGCACCACGACACGATGGCCGCGATGGCCGAGGCGACGCTCGCCCTGGCGCCACCGACCTTCGCGCTCTGCGGCTTCTCGATGGGCGGCTACGTCGCGTTCGAGATTTTCCGCCGCGCGCCGCAGCGGGTCGAACGCATCGCCCTGATGGACACCCAGGCCGGCCCCGATTCGCCGGAGACGGCAGCGCGCCGGCGCGGCTTCATCGAGCAGACCCGTATCGGCCGCTTCCATGGCGTGCATCCGACCCTGCTGCCGCAGCTCGTCCATCCCTCGCGCGCCGCCGACACGGCCGTCACGCAACCCCTTCTCGACATGGCGACCGAGGTGGGCGGCGACGGGTTCGTGCGCGAGCAGCAGGCCATCCTGGGCCGCGCCGACAGCCGTCCGCTGCTGGTCGACATCGAGGTGCCGGCGCTGGTCGTCGTCGGACGCCAGGACCTCGTCACGCCGCCGGTGCGCGCCGAGGAGATCGCCACCGACATCGCCAATGCGCGGCTCGTGGTGATCGAGGAGTGCGGACACATGGCGCCGCTGGAGAAACCGGCCGAGGTCTCGGCCGCCCTGAGGAGATGGTTGACGCAATGAACACGATCTACGCCCGCGAGGACGATCTCGGCGCCGACGAATACATCGATGTGGTCGCCAAGTCGGGCCTCAACCGCCCGATCGGCGACCGGCCGCGTATCGAGCAGATGTTGGAGCAGGCCAACCTGATCCTGACCGCGCGCCAGGACGGCAAGCTGGTGGGCTTCGCGCGCTCGCTCACCGACTTCTGCTTCTGCTGCTATCTCTCCGACCTCGCGGTCGACAAGGCCTGCCAGGGGCAGGGCATCGGAAAGCGCCTGATCGAGATGACCCGCACCGAGGCGGGCGGCGCCAACACCACGACGCTGCTGCTCTCGGCGCCGACGGCGATGACCTATTACGAAGGCATCAAGATGCCCAAGGCGGACAACTGCTTCCTGTACCGCCGCCAGCAGTAAGGCCGGCTATCGGGTCGATACGCCGGCTTCCGTGACGATGGCGTCCATCGGCACGTCGTAGGTCTGCGGATAGATGGTGCGGAGGGCGAGGCGCTCGTAGCCCACGCCCACGATGCGCGGGCGGCGCGGCAGGGCGGCCAGCGTGCGGTCGTAATAGCCGCCGCCATGTCCCAGCCGGTAGCAGGCCGTGTCGTAGCCCACGACGGGGGCAATCACGACATTCGGCGTCACGACCGTTCCCCCGGCCGGCACCGGAATATTCCAGACACCGGGCCGGAGTGGCTCGCCACGGCTCCAGGTGCGGAACTCCAACGGCGAGCGCGGGGCGACGACCACCGGTAGTGCGGCGGTCGCGCCGCGCATCGACATTCCCTCGATCCAGGCACGTAGGTCTGGTTCACCGCGGAACGGCAGGTAGGCGGCAACGGTCTTTCCGGACAGATCGCCGAGGAACCGGTCGAGTTCATGCGCGATCCGGTCCGAAAGACGGCGCCTCTCCTCAACCGGGATGGCCAGCCGCAGCGCGATCAGCCTCTCGCGCTCGACGGTACGCCAGCGCTTCAGATCCTGCTGCTGACGGGGATCCTCGTCGGACAGCATGCCCGACGCAGGATCGACGAGATGCATCATGCAGGCGGGAGAACCGTCGTCCTCCGTCTGCCCGTCTCGGCTGGCCTCGTTGGGTCCTGGGATCGCCATGGCCTTGGTCTGGCAGCCGCCGCTCGCGTCAGGGGCCGCGCTGGGCGGCGAGCGCCCTCTGCAGCTGGGCGTCGAAGCCGTTCAGCGTCTGGTCGAAGGGCCCCGCCTCCGTTCCCTGCAGCATGAGCTGCACGGTGATCCGGCGACCCGCCCGCATTTGCTGCAGCAGCTGGCCCGACTTGGAGTCATCGAACTGGCAGATTCCCTGGCCGCAGATGCTGGTCGAAATGAAGGGATTGGAATCGACCTGAACGCTGGCCCGCACGCCCTGCCCATCGCCGACGACGGAGATCTTGTTGTAGGCCGCCGAGTAGCGCATCACGAGGAACTGGCCGAGCAGGCTGTTGCCGTCGATCGTGGCCTGGACGCCGCAATCCTTGCCGCCCTCCATGGTGCAGGACGTCACCCACTTGTCGGGCGGCTGGTCCTGCGCGACGGCGGCCTGCGAAAGGCTCAATGCGGCGGCCGCGACACCGGCGGCTACGAATACGGATCGCATCATCTTTCGCCCAGCTCCTGCGTTTGCCAATGATTCAGGGGCCACCTATGTAGCGCTGCGACCACACGCTGACAAAGGAACCCTTCGCATGTCCGAGACCCTGAAACTCGTCGCGTTCTGCGGCAGCCTGCGCAAGGCATCGCTCAACCGCCTGTCCCTGCAGGCCTTCGTCGATCGCCTCCCCGCCGGCACCTCCTGCGAGACGATCGAGATCGGCGACTGGCCGCTCTATGACGCCGACGTCCAGGCCAAGGGCTTCCCCGACAAGGTGTAGGCCGCCCAGAAGGCCATGCTGGAGGCGGACGGCATTGTGCTGGTCAGCCCGGAATACAATTACGGAATCTCGGGCGTGCTGAAGAACGCGATCGACTGGCTGTCGCGCATGACCCCGCAGCCCTTCGCCGCCAAGCCGGTCGCCCTGTTCGGCGCCTCGATGGGCGTGCTCGGCACGGCGCGCGCGCAGTACCAGCTTCGCCAGACGCTGGTGTTCCTCGACGGACGGCCGGTCAACAAGCCCGAGGTCATGATTGCCCAGGCGCAGAACAAGTTCGCCGACGGCAAGCTCACCGACGAAGCGACCGGCAAGCTGCTGGCCGATCTCGGCGCCGCACTGGCGCTCGCCTGCCGTCAGGCCAGGGCGGCCGCCGCCGTCAAGTAGGACCATGACGCAGAACATCTACGACACCGCCGAGTTCTTCGCGGGCTACAGCCGCCTTCCACGCTCCGTGGACGGTCTGGCCGCCGCGCCGGAAGGCCGGTCCTGCAGGCGATGCTTCCTCGCATGCAGGGCCTGCGGGTCGTGGACCTGGGCTGCGGCTTCGGCTGGTTCTGCCGCTGGGCGCGCGAGACGACGCCCGATCCCGCCGTCGCCTATGCGCGCCGCGATCTCGAAAAGCTCGACTTCGACGACGGTGCGTTCGAGGTCGCCTACAGTTCGCTGGTGCTGCACTACATCGAGAACCTGCGCGACCTGTTCGGGCAGGTGCATCGCGGCCTCGTACCCGGCGGCCGCTTCGTCTTCTCGGTCGAGCATCCGATGTACACCGCGCCCGGCAAGCCCGGCTGGACGCGCGATCCCGACAATCGCCTCGCCTGGCCGGTGAACCGGTACGCCGACGAGGGCGCGCGCTCGACCGACTGGCTGGCCAAGGGCGTGATCAAGCAGCACCGCACGCTCGCCAGCTACGTGAACCTGCTGATCGAGACGGGCTTCACGCTGTCGCGCCTGGAGGAATGGTGCTCCAGCGCCGAACAGATCGCCGCCCATCCCGACTGGGCCGGCACCGAGGAGCGGCCGTCCTTCCTGCTGGTCTCGGCGCAGCGATAGAATCGCACGGCTTCTCACCGGAGCGCGCCACTCCAGTGGCGCTCAAGCGCTGTTCGATACGCATGATATGAGCGCCACTGGAGTGGCGCGCTCCAATGCAAGATCATCCTTCGGTCCACGCCGAAGGAATGTCTCGCCACTTCATGGTAGCAAGCAGGGGCATGTCGTCGAGAGCGCTCCTCCTCATCCTGCTGATTGCCGTCACCTGCATCAGCCAGTTCTACCGCGTGTCGAACAGCGTGATCGCGCCCGATCTGGTGCGC
>JAKFVZ010000463.1 GCA_021732965.1 Reyranella sp. | reverse complement strand
CGGTACGGCGGCGTGCGCGTCGGCATGGAGAAGGTCAACCAGTCGATCCCGATGGGCCGCTACGGCAAGCCCGCCGAAGTGGCAGCGCTGATCGCCTTCCTGTGCTCGCCGGCCGCGAGCTACATCACCGGCCAGACGGTGCACGTGAACGGCGGCGTTACGTTGTAGGTCGAGCGCAGCTCGGCCTGATAGCGTCAGGCCGCGGCTTGATTACAAGCCGCCACGCGAAGCGATGTCCGGGAGCGCCGAAGACAGAAGGACCACTATGACCCCTCCGTCGGCGTAAGACGCCGCCACCTCCCCATTTGAATGGGGAGGAAAGACTCACCCGATCGAGCGGACCAGGCGGATGATGTCGATGCCCTTGGCGTCGATGCCGAACCAGTCGAGGTAGAGCGGCACCTGGTGGTCGAGCATGTGCCGGCCGTGATGAATGCGACGTCCGTGCGTGCGGGCGCGCTTGAGCAGAGGCGTCTCGACCGGACTCATGATCACGTCGGCCACGACCGTGTCGGGTTCGAGGGTCATCGGATCGAAAGGCTGCGGATCGTCGGGGCGCAGGCCGAGCGGCGTCGCATTGACGGCAATGTGGATGCCCTTGGGCGGCGTCCGGACCTCGGCCACGGGCACGTCGGGATAGTGGGTCAGCAGGCGGTCGATCGCCGTGTTGGCGCGCGCTTCGCTGATTTCGGTGACGAGCAGGCGACCGACGCCGGCCTCGCAGAGCGCGGCCGCGATGCCGCCGCCGGCGCCACCCAGGCCGACCAGCCAGACGCTGGCCCCCTTCACGCGATGACCCTGCGCCTCGAGCCCTCGCACGAAGCCCACGCCGTCGACATTGTCGCCGGCCAGCACGCCGTCGGGATCGCGGCGCACGAGATTGACGCTGCCCGCCGCACGGGCGCGCGGCGTGGCGCGGCCCAGCAGGTCGATGATCGCGGTCTTGTGCGGGATGGTGACGGTGAAGCCGCCGAGATTGCGCATCTTGGTCAGTGCATCGAGCATCAGCGGCAGCAGGTCCGCGCCGCCCTCGAACGGCAGCCACACCGCGTTGGCGCCGGTGGCAGCGAAGACCTGGGGCATCACGCCGGTCATGCGGAGCTGGCGGATCGGGTCGCCGATCGTGCCGTAGAGGCGCGTGGCGCCGTTGACCTGGAACAGGCCGTTGAAGAGCTGGGGTTCGGCCGGGTTCATGGGACCCTCAAAAGAAAACGGCGGAGCCTGCGCTCCGCCGTCGATCTTGGCCGCGCGAGCGGTGCGGCGCTAGAGGTTCTTCAGCACGTAGTCGGCCGCGGAGACCTCGAAGGCGCCGGGCTTCTCGACGAACAGGTGCTTGATGACGCCGTCCTCGACGACCATGGCATAGCGCTGGCTGCGCGTGCCGAGGCCGAACTTGGAACCGTCCATCGTCAGGCCCATCGCCTGCGTGAACTCGGCATTGCCATCGCCCAGCATCATCACCGTGTCGCCGGCCTTCTGGTCCTTGCCCCAGGCGCCCATCACGAACGCGTCGTTCACGGAAATGCAGGCGATGGTGTCGACACCCTTCGCCTTCAGCGCCGCAGCTTCGGCCACGAACCCGGGTACGTGCTTTGCCGAACAGGTGGGGGTGAACGCGCCGGGCAGTGCGAAGGCGACGACCTTCTTGCCGGGTGCGAAAAGCTCTTCGGTCGTCACGGCCTTGGGGCCTTCGGGACCCATGGTGCGCAGCGTGGCGCTGGGGACCTTGTCGCCGACTTTCGCCATTATTAGCTCCTTAATATGCGCCGCCCAACCGCGGCCTTTCAGACCGGCGGACCCTAGGCCGGGGTGGGGTTTTTGTCCATGCGAGGCGTGTCCGGCTCGCTCGAGTTCCAGGTCGGGGCTTGTGTTTTGACCGGACAATCCCCATGGATTTAGGAGATGATTCGACATGCCCGGGTCTAGCTCTCCCGCCGCCACACTGGTTGGCCGCTTCCTGGTAGCCGCGCCGTCGATGCCCGACGAGCGTTTCCAGAAGAGCGTCGTTTTCATCTGCAAGCACGATGACGACGGTGCGCTCGGCATCATCGTGAACAACAAGGTCGACGATCTGCCGTTGGGACAGGTCTACAAGCAGCTCGGCATCGCCGTGCCGAAGACTGTGGCCGACTGGCCGGTCCTGTTCGGCGGACCGGTCGAGACGTCGCGTGGGCTCGTGCTGCATTCCGCCGACTACAAGCGCGACGAAACCCTCCTGATCGACGGCGGCATGGCGCTCACGGCCTCGCTGGAGATACTCAAGGACATGGCCGGCGGCAGCGGCCCGAAGAATGCCTGGCTCGCCCTCGGCCATTCGGGCTGGGCGCCCGGCCAGCTCGACCGCGAGATGCAGGACAATGCCTGGCTCGTCGTCGACGGCGATGCGGCGCTCGTGTTCGACGTGGATCTTGCCGCCAAGTGGCAGCGGGCGCTCGACCGGCTCGGTCGTGGCGGCCCCGGCGCCCGGTTCGACCTCGCGTCCTTCTCTCCCCAGTCCGGACGGGCCTGACCTTCCGGCCGCAAACGTCCGTATGCATTGCGGTGCATCAGGTGTGCGTCCTCGCGCCTGGATTGTAGTTCACTTCCCCAGGCCAGCGGGCCTATAGCGGCAGGTACGTCGACCGCCTGCCTCCCTTCGCGGACGACGCGCGTACCCGGGACGTCCGCGTTCCTTCCCCAACCCCAATGGGAATGCGGGCGTCCCGTCCTCGCCGGGCGCGCTCACTGTTCTGCCGCGCTGCAGCTACACCGAAATCGGCCGAACTTTTTTCAGGGCCTTTTCAAGCGACCCGCTTGCAATTTCAAAGTCCGGTTCGTCAGTAACTCGAAGGCTCGCTTCTTACGGGAGAGACGCCTTTGGGATCGTTTGGTGGCAATGGCGGTGATGCCGCTCATCCTCCGATGCCGTCGCCGCTCGACGGCCTCGGTAACGACAACCCGCTCGGCCTGCAGGCCGACGAGATGGTCGCGCGCCAGCTCGACACCGGGTTCGCAGGCGAGGTCCGCGGGCTGGTGCACGATCCAGCGACGGGGCTCGCGGGCCGCGATCCCGAGGCCGCGCTGGCGGGGATCGCCGAGACCATTCCGCTGCTGGGCGAACTGAAGGACCGGTATCTGGCGCAGGCGACGGGCCCGCGCCAGAAGGCGCTGCTCGAGCCGCTGATCGACCGCCGTCTCGAGCGCGCTGGCAGCGATCTCGGCCGGATCGTTCATCAGGCGACGTCTGTGCTGGACGACCGCAGCGTGGCCAACCGCATCTCCGACCTGCAGCAGGACGCGTCGCTGTCCTGGCAGGACACGGCCCACCTGCGCCTGCTGGGCCGCACCGCGGTGGACGAGCTGCGCTACCAGGGCGAGCGTCGAGGCTGGGACGCGGGCCGGACCGACACGGCGGTGCGCACCGGGCTCAGCGATCTCTACGCCGGCGCGATCGAGGCCGCGATCGGCCAGGATCCCGAGCGCGCCGCGACGCTCTACGACCACGCGCGCGTCGTGATCCAGCCGGAGCGGCAGGCCGCGGTCGAGCGCAGGATCGAACGGGCGCGCGAGGAGCGCCGCGTGACGGAGATCGTCGGCGGCCTGGCCGACTCGCCGGACGATCCAACGCGGCGCCCCGACCTCGACGACTACCAGGCGCGGGCCGCCAAGGCGACGCCGCCGGACGCCTCGCCCGAGGTGCGGACGCAGGTATCGAGGATGGCCAGCATCGAGCAGGCGCGCGCCGACCGGGCGTGGCAGCAAGCGCGGGGCCGCGCGGCCACGGGCGCGCTCGACTGGCTCGGCGCCAACCCCGGGGCGCCGCTGACGGCGATGCCGACGGCGCTGCGCGACGGGTTGAGCCCGGAGCAGACGGAGGCGCTCGACCGGACGGCCATGAACGGCGGCCGCGTCGTCACCGATCGTGACCTTTACGACAGGCTCGACGACCAAGCGGTAAACGAGCCGGAACGCTTCGTCGGCCTCGATCTGACGCAACATCGACTGTCGCTCGGCGACGGCGACTACAACCGCCTGACCAAACTCCAGAAGACTCTCGCCGAAGGCAAACCCGATCCCGCCTTCGAGCGCCATCGTCTCGGCCGCCTGTTCCTCGGGGAAGCGCTGCGCAACGCCAACCTCAATCCCAACGGCGAGGAGGGCCGGACCGCGCGGCAACAGATCGACAGGCTTTTGGGCGCCTTCGAGTCCGTCGAGGGCAAGCCGGCAACGATGGCGGACATTCGCGGCCTCGTCGGTGACGTAGTGGGCGGCGTGCTGTCGCGCGAGGAAGGCGATCCCAATATTGTCCGGACCTCGGGCGGAGAGCCGGCCGAAGCGAATGGCAACACGGAAATCGCGCCGCACGAAGGCGGCGAAGGCGATCCCCGTATCGTCCGTGTCGGCGGAGACGAGGCGGCCGAAACGAATGCCAACCCGGAAATAGCGCAGCAGCACGAGCCAGCCAGCGCCGATGAGAGTGAGCCATTGCAGGAGGCTCAGAATCCTCAGTCGAAGCCGACGCAATCCTCGAAGGGCCAGCAGGCGAAGCCGCCGACGTCACAACCCTCGAAGTCTCCACAGACGACGCCGCCGCAATCTGCGGCATCCGCGCGGGAACCGGGCCGCGGCTACGGCAAGATACCCCAAGCGCAAATAGAAAGAGGCATGACGCCTGCCCAGATCAAGATCAATCGCGACCAGGCTTTTCGGGAGCTTACGCGCCAGCCGCTGACGGCGGAGCAGGCGAAGACCGCGCTGCTGCCCGACGACTGGGAGACGACCAAGCCTGCGGATATCGTCGATGCGATCAAGCGTGCAGCCGAGCGGCACGGCGTGCCGATCCAGATGTTTGCCCGCCTGCTCTATCAGGAAGGTAAATTCAACGAGAAAGACAAACTGAGACGTCCGCTGGTGATGGACTCGCCGAGCCGCTTTACGGCAATTGGCTATGCCCAGATGAACAAGAATACGCTGCAAGACCTGCTCAACCGGGCGATTGCACGGAGTGATGTCGCGCGCGCCGAGGAACTCAAGACATACTCGCTTGGCAATTTTAGGCAGGCGTTCGATGCGGCGGCGGAAAATCTGGCACTGAACTACAAGTTCACGGCCAACTGGCCCCAGGCCGTAGCTGCCTACAATGTCGGGGCGGACGAGTTGGTCTCCTGGCTCAAGGGGGGCAAGAAGGATCCCATTGATTTCGCGACACCCCACGCTGCACCGAAGGATAAGTGGAAGGAAATGTCGGCGTATCTCGCGATTATCTTCCGGGGAGCAGACGAAGATCCGAGAACGGGCGACGTGCCTGCATTCGATCCTTCGCGGCTGTGGCATACGCGCAAACCGATCTCTCGTCCCAGCATTCCATCGGCAACACAAGAAAGCCCGTAAAAGTTGTATTGAATACTTATTCAGCAACTATTATTATTCAATATATGCTGTATATTCGCTTTCTTCAGTCGCTGCTCGTCGTTGTGGTATCGCTCTCTGTCTCCTCGTCAGTCGCGCAAGCAAAGAGCCTGCGCGATATACTGGATGGCGAGGAAAGCATCTCGACGGCAAGCGAATCGCTGCTGGCGGATCTCTCCGCCTACTATCGACACTACTCGAAGGTGCGCCTGGGGCGTGAAAGCCGCTTGGCCAACGGGGTGGCCTGGCGACTGCATACCGATCTCCGTACCGGATTGTCGGTGCCTCGTCTGACATGGATGCCCGATCGCGACCGTTTGAAAATCGCCAATGCCCTGTTCGATGCGATCCATGGCGAATTGCTGGCCTGGTATGAATACAAGGACATAAAGTACCGAACTGAGATGCTTTACGGGTGGGAAGACCAGCAATGGCCGCTTTTGATTGGGCCACCCTTTTATACTCAGGAGAAGGTCGCTGTGACTTATGCCAGCGCACGTCTTGTGAGCTATGTCGAGACGGGGATTGAGGGTCAATTCGTGTCTTTTGGTCTCAAAGTCCGGGGATTGGTATTGGATCTCGACTGGGGCAGAGTTTCGACGATTGAGTCCTGCAAAGGGCGCGAAAGCGGGTTCCGATTTGGCAAGTTGCTCGACGTGTGTGATGACGAATTACTGGAGCGGTTCATTGCAATTTGGGTGAACAAGGTTGAGATAGCCAAGAGGAGAGCTCGCGACCGGGGTGATGAACTCTCCGCTAATTGTGCTGAGGGCATGCGTGCCCTGGGTTCGACCGACAGGATCGACACCAGCTGGATCGAACTCTATCTGACCCCGGGGGGCCTGGCGGTGTTCAATCGGGACTGGGTGCCAAATACTGCAAAGCGGTGCGCATTTGACGACATCACGACGAACCCTATCGTCATCCCGTATGGCGAGCTTGAGCATTTCATGAAGCCCGGACCGTGGCGTGACGAACTCTTGCGCCAATGATGGTCGCTTCGAGAAAGTGCGTGAAAGCGTAGCCAGAAACGCACCATCCACTTCACTCGCAGCTCTGAAGCGAATGACAGCGGCATGCTCTCAGACTTCCAGCAGATGGCTCTGTAGGCTGCTAAACGCAGAGAACAGATTGGAGACTCCGCGGACGAGGCGTGCAGCTCGGTGCACGACCCGGCGACGGGTCTCGCGGGGAAGGACCCCGAGGCGGCGCTGGCCGGGATCGCCGGAACCGTCCCGCTGCTGGGGGAGTTGAAGACCGCTATCTGGCGCAGGCGAAGGGCCCACGCCAGAAGGCGATGCTCGAACCGCTGATCGACCGCCGTCTCGATCGCGCCGGCGGCGACCTTGGGCGGATCGTGGCGCGGGCAACGTCGGCGCTGGACGACCGCATCGTGGCCGAGCGCCTCGCCGACTTGGCGCGTGACGCGTCGCTGTCTTGGCACGACCCGGCCCATCTGCGCCTGCTGGGCCGCACCGCGGTGGACGAGCTACGCTACCAGGGCGAACGAAAGGGCTGGGATGCGAGCCGGACCGACACGGCGGTGCGCACCGGCCTGAGCGATCTCTATGCCGGCGCAGTCGAGGTTGCGATTGGCCAGGATCTCGAGCACGCGGCAAAGCTCTACGACCACGCGCGCGACGTGATCCAGCCGGAGCGGCAGGCCGTGGTCGAGCTCAAGATCGACCGGGCGCGCGAGGTGCGTCGGGTGACGGAGATCGTCGGCGGTCTGAGCGACACGCCGGACGATCCGACGCGGCGCCCGGACCTCGACGACTACCAGGCGCGAGCCGCCGAACTAACACCGCCGGATGCCACGCCCGAGGTGCAGGCGCAGGTAACCCGGATGGCGCGGATCGAGCAGGCGCGCGCCGACCGGTCGTGGCAGGCAGCCTGGGGCCGCGCGGCGACGGGCGCGCTCGACTGGCTCGGCGTCAATCCCGGGGCGCCCCTGATGGCGATGCCGGCGGAGCTGCGCGACGGGTTGAGCCCGGAGCAGACGGAGGCGCTCGACCGGACGGCCA
>JAKFVZ010000108.1 GCA_021732965.1 Reyranella sp. | reverse complement strand
GTCGGAAGTGCATCGCATGGTGCGCACCTTCTGCGCCATCATCGACAGCGGCAGTTCCTGCGTCACGCCCATGGCGCCGAACGCCTGCTGGGCATGGTCGAGCACCTCGCTCGCCATCTCGGTCGCATAGACCTTGATCATCGAGGCCTCCATGCGAACGTCGCGGCCCTCGTCCTGCTTCACCGCGGCATCCATCACCATCAGGCGGCACGCATGCAGCTTCATCGCTGCATCGGCCACCCACCACTGGACGGCCTGGCGGTCGGCCAGCTTCTCGCCGAAGGTCACGCGCTGGTTGGCATGCTCAACCAGCATGTCGAGGCCGCGCTGCGCCATGCCGATGCACCACGAGCCCATCTGCAGGCGGCGCACGGTGAGGCGGAGCTGCATGGGCGCGAAGCCCGCGCCGATGCGTCCCAGCACCTGCGTCTCGGGCACGCGGCAATCCTCGAACACGACCTCGTAGGTGCGCTGGCCGGCCAGCATCGGGATGGCCCGCGCCACGACAAGGCCCGGCGTGCCCTTGTCGATCAGGAAGGCGGTGATGCCGCCGCGCGCGCCGAGGTTCGGGTCGGTCACTGCCATGGCGATGGTGAAGTCGGCCTTGGCGATCCGGCTGATCCAGATCTTGCGGCCGTTGATCACCCAGTCGTTGCCGTCCTTGACCGCCCGGGTCTTCATGCCGGCCGGATCGCCGCCCGCGCCGGGCTCGGAGATGGCGATGGCCGAGCTGGTCTCGCCCGCGGCGTAGGGCTCGAGGTACTTCTTGCGCTGTTCCGGATTGGCTGTCGCCAGCAGCATGTGCAGGTTGGGCGAGTCCGGCGGGAAGGTGAAGGGCACGCAGGTGTAGCCCAGCTCCTCGTTGACGCCGACCAGCGCCACGGCCGGAAGGTTGGCGCCGCCCACCTCTTCCGGCACGTCCAGCGCCCACAGGCCGAGATCCTTGCACTGCTTGAACAGCTTGGCGTTCTCGTCGTCGGACAGCGACGCCGGCTGACCCGAGGCGAAGCGCTCGAGCACGTTCTTCTCGAGCGGCATCAGTTCGTTGCGCACGAACTTCTTCACGAGATCGCGCAGCATCTGATGTTCTTCGTTGACCTGGTACATGCCTGTTCCTCCTGAATTCCGCTACGCCGGTTTCCCGACACCCTTGTTGACGAAGTCGAGCGTATAGGCCCGGCCCACGTCCAGCCCCCTGGGCAACACGTCGACCTCGACCATCGACTGGTAGAAGGCCTGCCAGCGGGCGTCGGACATGGCGCCGACGCCGCCCTGCAGCGCATCACCCGACAGCACGATGCCGCGTTCGTTCATCACCTTGATGGCGTACTGGATACGGTCGTCGGTCTGTTCCGGATTGGCCTTCTTGATGAGGGCATTGGCGGCCTCGATCACCGGCCCGCCCTTCAGATATTGCGCCCAGCCTTCGAGCGTCGCATTGACGAAGCGCTGGATGAGGTCGCGCTTTTCGGCCGCCAGCTTGCGCGAGATCGCGATGGTGGTCTGGTAGGCGCTGAAGCCCGCATCAGCAAGCAGCAGGTACGGCGGCATGCGGCCGATGGCCTGCGCGATCGAATAGGGCTCCGAAGAAATGAAGCCCTGCTGCACCACGTTCTTGTCGGCCAGATACGGCGCCATGTTGAACGTGTAGGGCCTGAGCTGGTCGTCGCTCAGCCCGAACTTCCTGCGCAGATACGGCCAGTAGGTGACGCGGCCGCCGCTGCCGATCAGCAGGGTTCGGCCCTTCAGGTTCTCAAACCCGTTGAAGCCGGTATCGGGATGGCCGATCAGGACCTGCGGGTCCTTCTGGAAGATCGAGGCGATCGTGAAGAACGGCGCGTCCTCGCGGACATAGGTGAAGGCCTCGAAGCTGTTCGACATGGTCATGTCGACACGGCCCATCAGCAGGAGCTGGCTGATGTTGAGACTGGGACCCCCCTGACGGATCTCGCAGTCGATCCCGGCCTTTCGGTAGAGGCCCGCGGCGAGCGCCTGATAGTACCCGCCATGCTCGGCCTGGGCGCGCCAGTCGGTCTGGAAGACGAGCTTTTCGAGCGTCTGCGCCCGCGCTGAGCGTGCCAGCGGCCACAGAAGCGGTGCGGCGACGAGGCCGAGTGCGGCACGCCGGTCGAGGCGCCAGGCGGTCATGGGGCGAGAGCCTCCCCGCGGCGATCGAAACGCAGGGCAACCAGTTCCTTGACCGCCATGGCCGATTCACCCATCGCGCCGATCGACGGCATCCAGTAGTCCCACCAGGCGCTGCCGTCGTCGGGAACGGTCCAGTCGACGCCGAAGATCGCGAAGTCGAGGCCGGCGCGCCGGGCAAGCTTGGCGACGCGCGGGATGTGAAAGGCCGAGGTGATGATCGCCACGCGGCTACCCTTCACCATTTCGCGCACGTTGCGGATGTTCTCGATCGTGTTGAGGGCCTTGCCCTCGGAAACGATGACGCCGTCCGGAACTCCCAGCGCGACCAGGAACCGGCGCATGGCCTCCGCCTCGGTGGTCGCCGGACCGCCCCGCTGCTCGCTCAGAGAACCTCCGCTCACGATGATCTTCGGCGCCGCGCCGGCATGGAACATCCGTGCCGCCAGCCAGATTCGGTCCGATGCGTCGGTGAGTTCCGGTTCCATCGTGTAAGGAGGCCGCGCCGGCGTGATGCCGCCTCCCAGGACGACGATCGCCTCGTAGCAGCACGGCTTGTTCTCGGCGACCAGCCTGCGGGCTTCCGTCTCGAGGATTCCCGTCAGGAACGTCGACAGCGGCGTAAACGACAGGACGAGAGTCTGGAGGATTGCGAGCCCGAGGACCACGGACGCGAGACGACGCCATCCGAACAGGCGCATCGACAGCCACAGCACGACGCCCAGCGCCAGCGAAGCCGGCGGCAGCATCAGGTTGGCGAGGATTTTCAGGAGGATGAAGGTGTTCATGCCGGGTCGCGTGCTCCGGCTATACTAGAACAACGGCGGGCAATCTTCTGCAAAGCAGCAGAGGCATGTCGCTCTGCGATGACGCAGTTGCCCTGAAGCGCAAGGTCCAAAAAGAAGGGCGGGCCCGGCCTGCGCCGGAACCCGCCCGATCTTGACCCGTCGAAAACGAGTTAGATCGCTTCCTTGAGATCCTTGGCGACGCGGAAGGCGACCTTCTTGGAAGCCTTGATCTTGATCGCTTCGCCGGTCGCCGGGTTGCGACCCATGCGCGCCGGACGGGCACGGACCTGGAGGATGCCGAGGCCGGTGATACGGACCTTGTTGCCCTTCTTCAGGTGACGAACGACCAGGCTGACGAACTCGTCGAGAGCGCCCGTCGCGTCCTTCTTGGTCATGCCCGTCTTTTCGGCCAGCTCGGCTGCGACCTTGGACAGCGGAACGGTCGGAACGGTGGTGGGTTTGGTAGCCATGGTTGAGGGGTTCCTTACATTTTTTGGTTTCGCCAACGTCTCCTGACGCCCGAGGGCACCGTTGACGGCGCCAAGGTTATCCACGAATCGATCCCCCGCAAGTCCGGAATGCACGGAAAATGTCGATTTTTGGGGCTTTTTAGGCCATCAGAGGCAGTCATCCACAGATTGCAGAGAGCATTTAGCGTGTCGAGTCCCGCCTTGATCCCGACTTTCAGCACCGCCGTGAACACGTGGCAGTGCGACGAAAACAACCATCTGAACGTCCAGTTCTACACCGAGTTCGCCCACGAGGCGTCGGCCAGCCTGCTGGCGCATCTGGGCTTCGGGCCGCGCGCCCAGCGGTCCGCCGGCGCGGCTGCGCGGCCGGTCGACGACCATGTCCGCTACCTGCGCGAGTTCCGGGTGGTCGAGCCGGTCGAGGTCCACTCCGCCCCCGTCGAGGTCGGCGAGAGCGATCTCGTCGCCTATCACGAGGTGCGCAATCCCGCGAAAGGCGAGGTCGCCGCCACCATCCGCCGGCGCATCGAATGCGACCGCCCCTGGCCGGCCGCGTTCCGCGCCAAGGCTGAGGCGGCCTGCGTGGCCCTGCCGGACTCCGCCCGGCCGCGCAGCGTCGGCAAGCTCACGCTGCCCGACCTGTCGCTCGCCGACGCCCCCTCGATCGGCCTTGTCGAGGTCGGCCGCACGCAGATCACGCCCGACGAATGCGACGAACGCGGCGACTTCCTGCCGCGCCACTATTTCGGCCGCTACTCCGACGGCGCGCCGGTCCTGTGGAACCACATGGGCTTCGACCGCGCCGCGATGCAGGAACGTCAGGAAGGGTCGGTCGTGGTCGAGATGCTAAACCGCTATCGCCGCCCGCTGCGCGCGGGCGACCTCGCCGTGGTGATGAGCGGTCTCGCCACCTTCACCGACAAGACGATCACCTTCACGCACTTCCTCTTCGAGGCCGAGACCGGCACGCTTGCTGCTTGCGCCGAGGCGGTCGGCATGAAGTTCGATCAGAAGATCCGCAAGATCATGACCTTCCCGGCCGAGGATCGTGCCCGCATGGAGGCGCGGCGGCTCAAGCTCTGAGGAGAAGTCGATGGACGAGAAAACGAAGACGGCCGCGGGCATCGCGGCCGGCCTGCAGGGCATGAAGTACGACGACAAGCGGCTCGCCGAGCTGGCGGCCGAGGTCGAGATCCTGAACGACGCCGTGCGCAAGGCCGCTGCTGCGCGTCTCACCTTCGACGACGATCCCGCTTCGCTCGCCAGCGTCATGGCGAAGGAAGCGCGCTCGTGAAGAACGAAGATCTCGCGCTCGACGACCTCACCACCATTGCCGATGCGATCGCCGAGGGACGCACCACGTCGGTCGCCGCGACTGAGGCCTGCCTTGCCCGCATCGATGCGTGGCAGCCGAGGGTCAACGCCTTCCTGCGCGTCTATCGCGAGAAGGCGCTGGAGCAGGCAAGGGCGATGGACGCCGAACTGGCTGCCGGCAAGCGGCGAGGGCCGTTGCACGGCGTGCCGATGGCGCACAAGGACATGTACTACCGCAAGGGCGAGGTCTCGACCGGCGGCAGCCGGATCCGGGGCGACTGGGTGGCCCCGGTGACGGCGACGGTGCTGGGCAAGCTCGACGCGGCGGGCGTGGTGGAACTCGGCTTCCTCAACATGGCGGAATTCGCCGCGGGTCCGACCGGTCACAACGTCCATCACGGTCATTGCCGCAATCCGTGGGACCAGACGCGCGTGACCGGCGGCAGTTCGAGCGGCTCGGGCGCCTCGGTGGCTGCCCGCATGGTCTACGGCGCGCTGGGCTCGGATACCGGCGGCTCGATCCGGCTTCCCGCAGCAGCGTGCGGCGTGGTCGGCATGAAGGCGACCTACGGGCGCGTCAGTCGCGCCGGCGCGGTTGCCCGTTCGTGGAGCCTCGACCATGTCGGCCCGCTCACCCGCACCGTGCGCGACAATGCCCGAATGCTCGCTGTCATCGCCGGCCACGATCCCGACGATTCGACCACCAGCGAGAAGCCGGTGCCCGACTACGAGGCGCTGCTCGACGGCGGCGTCGCGGGCCTGCGGATCGGACTCGCCTTGCCGAAGGAAGGGCTTGCTCCGCTCGATCCTCAGATAGGCGCGGCAGTACAGGCCGCTGCCGATGCGCTCGGCCGGCTCGGCGCGAGGGTGACGCCCGTCACGCTGCCCGACTTCACCGCGCTCTATCGCGCGGCCGAGGTCATGGTGAAGTGCGAGGCGGCGGCCATGCATCGGCCGTGGATGGAGAAGACGCCCGAGCTCTATGCCAACCAGGTCCGCACGCGCATGGAGGCGGGCTTCTTCATCCCCGCGACGCAGTACATCGACGCGCTGCGCCTGCGGGCGCATTTCGTGAAGGAGTTCCTGTCGACCGCGATGGATGGCGTCGATGCCGTGCTGCTGCCGGCGATCCCCTTCCCGCTTCCGACCATCGAGGAGACCGATACCGAGACCAAGGGCGGGCCGGCGGTGCTGAAGATGGTGGCGGGCTTCACGGGCCTCACGCGCCCGTTCAACACGCTCGGCATCCCGGCCCTGTCAGTGCCCTGCGGCTTCGACGGCAATGGCGCGCCGATCGGGATGCAGCTCGTCGGCCGGCCGTTCGACGAGGTCATGCTCTACCGCATCGGTCACGCCTACCAGGGCGCGACCGAGCATCATCTGAAGGTGCCGGTTTAGGAGAAAGGTCCCTCGCTTCGCTCGGGATGACATCGTTGGAGGAATTGGCGCAGTGCGCCACTCACACCCAAATTGTCATCCCGAGCGTCAGCGAGGGACCTTTACTCAAACCTCTAGACCGCGAGATTGACGGTCACGCTCTTGCGCTGGGTGAAGCTGTCGAGCATGCCCTCGAGCGAGAACTCGCGGCCGAGGCCGCTCTGCTTGTAGCCGCCGTAGGACATGCCGGGGGTCTGGCCGCCGCCCTGGTTAACCTGCACCCAGCCCGATTCGATGGCGTGCGCGGCGCGCAGGCCCTTGCCGATGTCGTGCGTCCAGACATAGGCCGCGAGACCGTAATGGCTGTCGTTGGCCATGCGGATCGCCTCGGCCTCGTCGCTCCAGCGGATCGCCACCAGCACCGGTCCGAAGATCTCCTCGCGCGCGAGGCGCCAGTCGTTCGAGCGGTCGGCGAACACGGTCGGCATGGTGAAGTAACCTTCGCTCAGCGGGCCGGTCTTGGGCGGCAGGCCGCCGAACACCAGCTTGGCATCGGAGCGGGCGAGGCCATCTTCGACGTACTTGCAGACCTTGCTGTACTGCTTGTTGTTGATGATGCTGCCGATGTCGCTCGCCTCGTCGAGCGGATCGCCGATCTTGAGCGCCGTGGTCTTCTTCTCGAGCTTCTTGAGGAAGCTGTCGAAGATGTCCTCATGCAGGAACATGCGCGAGCCGGCGGTGCAGCTTTGGCTCTGGCGGGTGAAGCGCATCGCGTTGATGATGCCGTCGACCGCCCAATCCTCGTCGGCGTCGGGATAGACGATCGAGGGGCTCTTGCCGCCCAGTTCCAGCGACACCGGCACGATGCGCTCGGCCGCGGCACGCATGATCACCTTGCCCACCTCGGTCGAACCGGTGAAAGAGAGCTTGCGGATCTTGGGATGGTTGGCGAGCGGGCCGCCGCATTCCGCGCCGTAGCCGGTCAGCACGTTGAGCACGCCCGGCGGCAGGAACTCCTGGCAGATGTCGGCCATCAGCAGCACCGCCATCGGCGCATCCTCGGCCGCCTTCATCACCAGCACGTTGCCGGCGCAGAGCGCGGGCGCGATCTTGAGGGCGCCCAGCATGACCGGCGCGTTCCAGGGAATGATGGCGCCGACGATGCCGATCGGCTCGCGGCGCGTGTAGGAAAGCACATGCTCGCCGAGCGGCACGGTCTCGCCCTTGAGCTCCGAGCCCAGGCCGCCGAAATAGCGGAAGATGTCGGCGGCCAGCTTGGCCTCGCCGCGCGCCTGAGTACGCAGCGCATTGCCGGTCTCCAGCGCGATGGTGCGCGCAGCGAAGAGATGGCGCGCACC
>JAKFVZ010000348.1 GCA_021732965.1 Reyranella sp. | reverse complement strand
GCTAGACCGACGGCTGTCAGGATGATGACGGAGGCGACCGCAGGCGTTCGCTGAAGAAGGACAGGATCTCGTCGCGGGCGGCAATGGTCGGTTGGCCGGTTTCGTCGATCAGGTGGACCGTGACGACGCTGTGCGGCGTTGGAACGAAATTGCGGAAGAACGGCGGCAGGTCCTGTTTGTTGGCGGCGCTGTCGGGCAGGACGCGTGGCACAAAGCGGTCGCCCAGTGCTTTCGAGAAGGCGGCGAAGCGTTCGGCCCGGCAGAAATGATCGCCGGCGAAGCGATAGCCACGCACGGTGAGGTCGTCGCGGTCCAGGCGTTCGCGGATCGCCGCCAGCTCGCCTTCGGAGAGTCCCGTTCCAGCCGCATCGTCCAGCGGCAGCGACGGCTGCGCCAGGACCGGCGCGCGCACCGACGGTTCGAGCATCATCGAAAGAGCGAAGTTGCCGGTGAAGCACATGCCGATGGCGCCGACACCGGGGCCGCCGCACTCGACATGGGCGACGCGCGCCAGCGCCCGCAGCCATTGCACGGCGGGCGAGGGGCCGCCATCGGCCAGTGCGCGGAACTCCGCGCTGATGCAGGCGCGCTTGAACACCGTGGCGCCCTCCTCGGCGGAGACGACGGCGCCGTCGCGACCGAACAGCGAGGGCATGTAGACGGAGAAACCCGCGTCGCGAACCCAGCGGGCGAAGCGGGCGACGTGCGGGCTGATGCCCGGCATCTCGGTCATCACGATCACGGCCGGTCCCCGGCCCGCGATGTGGACCGTCTTCGTCACGCCGTGCAGCGTGAACTCGCGGTGCTCGAAATCGTCGAGCGGATCGTCCTGGGTGAGCGCGCGTGCCGGCATGCGTTGTCCTCGGTTGGGCGCGGCCATCGTTGCCGCGGCGCGGCGTTTTCGATAGATGTCCAAATCGACATCAAGCGGGCTTTTTTTGCCATGACGCGAATCGCCGTTCTCGAACTGCCCGGCCGCATGGCGTCGAGCGCCGCCATCACCCACGACGTACTGGCCACCGCCAATCGCGTGAGCCTCGCGGCGGGCCGGCCGGCGCCCTTCGAGGTGAGCACGATCGTGTGCGACGACGCGAAGAACCGGCCGCTTCCGCCGCGTACGGATCTCGTCATCGTGCCGGGTCTCGGCGTCGATACGGAGGAAGCGCTGCTTGCCCGGATCGCGGCGCCCGATTGTCGCCGGGCGATTCGCCTCCTGGCGAACGCTGCACGGGCGGGCAGCGCCATCGCCGCCTCCTGCGCCAGCACATTCCTGCTGGCCGAAGCGGGACTGCTCGACGGTCGTCGCGCGACGACCACTTGGTGGTTCGCGCCGTTGTTCGCCCGCCGCTACCCGGACGTGACCTTGCTGACCGACCAGATCGTGGTGGCGGACTGGCCGATGGCCACTGGAGGCGCGGCGATGGCGCAAATGGACCTGATGCTGGCGGTGGTCGCACGTTTCGCGGGACCGGGCCTCGCCAGGGCCTGCGCCAGCTACCTGCTGCTGGACGGTCGCACGTCGCAGGCGCCCTATATGGCGATCACTTATCTGGCGGGGCAGGACCCGGCGATCGCGAAGGCGGAAAGCTGGGTCCGCCGCAATGTCGCACGCGATTTCGACATCGAGGAACTGGCGAAGGCGATGGCAATGACGCCGCGCACTTTCGCCCGCCGCGTGGCGGCGACCTGCGGCCTCTCGCCCATCCGCTTCGTGCGCCGCATCCGCATCGAGACGGCCCGCTTCCTGCTCGAGACCACGAAGCTGCCGGTCGAGGAGATCGCGCGCCGCGTCGGCTATGCCGATGCCTCGACGCTGCGCCGCCTGATGCGCGGCGACACACAACGCACGCCGGCGGATTTCCGGCGCTAGAGCCCTCTATGTCCCGGCCGGCGCAGGCGCCACCGCGTCCGGCGTCTTCGTATTGTCGCGCGCGGGCCACTGGTCGGCGGCGGCAGGGAGCTTCGTCTCCTTGCCGGTGATGCGCGCCGGTTTGACGGCATAGACGGTGATGTGGTCGAGGCGCGGATAGAAGCCCTTGGGACGGCCGGCGTCGCGGCCGTGATACTTGGCCATCAGCGCATCGCAGAATTTCTGCTTCAGCGCGCGGTCGGCGACGACGCGGATGCTGCCATGAACGACGACGCTCGCATGGGCGATCGACACGTCGCATTCGAAGCGGCCATAGTCGAAGACCTCGCCCGGCTCGTCGACGACGAGGCAGACGCGCGGGCCCGCATCGACGTTGGCGCGGAAGTGGCCGGGCGCGGCGCTGTTGTGCATCAGGATCTCGCCGTCGAGGCAGACATAGAGGAGCGGCGTCACATAGGGGGCGCCGTCGGCGCCGACGGTCGCCACCCGGGCGCAATGGCCGCGCGCCAGCAGCCGCTGCGCGTCTTCGGCGGACATCAGCTTGTCGGTACGCCTGACCGGCGGTGCACTGCTCATGGTTCGTCTCCTCTGGAGGGGCGACGCTATCGGACCGGGCGCACCTGCACACACGAAGGCTGCTCACGTCGGTTCGATATAATTCTCGGCCTCGTCGACAAATTTTCTCGCCTCGGGCCCGGCGGATTTCACCCTATGGTCGGTGCGTCCCATGGTTTACCGACTGCCCCCTCTCAGCTCGATGCGCCTCTTCGAGGCCGCGGGCCGTCATCTGAGCTTCAAGGCCGCCGCCGAGGACCTGAACATCACGCCGAGCGCGATCAGCCACGGCGTACAAACGCTCGAAGTCTGGCTGGGCGTCGAGTTGTTCGTGCGCGGCAATCGCTCGCTGGCGCTCACCGAGGCCGGCGCCGTCTATCTGCCCCAGGTCCAGGCGGCGCTCGAACTGCTCGCACGCGCGACCGAGACGGTGCCGGGCCGCAAGCCGACCGGGCGGCTGGCGGTCAGCGTACCGCCGACCTTCGGCATGCGCTGGCTGCTGCCGCGGCTACGGCGCTTCAACAAGCGCCATCCCCGCATCGAAGTGACCGTCGATACATCGCAGCGCCGGGTCGAGTTCTCGCGCGACGGAATCGACGTCGCCATCCGCATGGGCCGCGGCGAGTGGACCGGCCTGCACGCGACCTGCCTGGTGCGCGAGCGACTGGTGCCGGTCTGTACGCCCGCGCTCGCGGCGTCGATCCGCTCCGTCGACGATCTGCGGCGCGCGACCCTCCTGCACGTCACCCGGGCGGGCGAGGACTGGGCCGCCTGGAGCGGGCTGGCCGGCATCGACCTGTCCGCGACGACGGGCGGGCTGCGCTTCGACACGATCCAGATGGCGCTCGAAGCCGCGGTGGCCGGCATCGGCGTGGCGCTGGGCCGCCTGCCGCTGGTCGAACAGGATTTCGCCGCCAACCGTCTGGTGCCAGTGCTGGGGCCGCCGCTGGTCTGCGCCACGGGTTACTGGCTGGTGATGCAACGCGAGACGATGATGCGGCCGGAGGTGAGTGCGTTCCGCCGATGGATCGACAGCGAACTCAAGGAAGCCGACGAAGGAGGCCGGACGGAAACGGCACCGGCCTGGCCGCGCGTTCCGGGCGGCAGGGAAGTTCGGCTGATTTCTCCTCGCGCGCGTTGAAGAGTTCGCGGTTGTCGAAACCGCGGACGGCCGCCCAGGCTGACACCATGAAGAAGTCGTCACCCCCTGCCAGGAGCGGGTCATGAGCCGCGTGCGCCGCTCGCGGCCTGTCCTCGCCCTCGATGCGATGGGCGTGCTGTACGAGACCGGCGACGATGTTGGCGAAATGCTCATTCCCTTCGCGCGGCGCCGGGGCTCGACGTCGACGGCTGCCGAGATCGAGCGGGCCTATCTTGCGGCGAGCTACGGGCAGATCGATGCGCCGCATTTCTGGGAACGGATCGGGCTCGCCCCCATGCTGGAGGACGACTATCTCGCGGGCCACCGGCTCTCGCCGGGCGCGCGCGAGTTGCTGGACGGTGCGACCGGCCTGTTCGATTCAATCTGCTGCCTGTCCAACGACGTCGCCGCCTGGTCGGCCAAGCTGCGCAAGAGTCACGCGCTTGAAGCCGCGATCCCGCGCTGGTTCGTCAGCGGCGAGATCGGCCTGCGCAAACCCGATCCCGGCATCTACCGCCACATGCGCGTCCATCTCGGCGGGCCGTCGAGTGACATCCTCTTCGTCGACGACCGGGTCACCAATCTCGACATGGCGCGCAGGCTCGGCCTGCACACGCTCCTGTTCGATCCGTCGGCGACGACGGAGCCGGGCGGGCATCCGCGGATCGGTCGTCTGGAAGACCTGCTCGATCCGGCGGTCGTCGCCCGCGCCACTGGCCGCAGGCCACGGCGCTGAGCGCTCTCACCACTCTCCGCAGCCGAACTTCAGCAGGTTGCCGTGCGGATCGTGGACGTAGAACTCCTTCATGTTCCACGGCCGCACCTCGAAGGGCGAGAGTTTCGCCACGCCGCGCTTCTCGAACTCGGCATGCAGCGCCGCCACTTCGCCGCCGCGGATGTAGCAGCTTGTGTTCTCGGGAAAGCGGCGATCGTCGGTCTTCCAGAAATGGATCTCCATCTCGCCGCGCTTGACGATCAGGTAGCCCGCATCCTGGTAGCCGACCGTAAAGCCGAGCTGGTCGGCGTAGAAGGCGGCGCTCTCGGCGATGTCGAGGGAAGCGAGGATCGGGATGGTACGGGCGGGATCGTGGGTCATGGAACCCGCTTCATATCAGGGAGCGCGCTGGCCCAACATCACGCTGTGCGAGGGATGGCCGCCGATGGCCAGCCAGCCCTTGGCGGCCGCGAAGGCCACGGCGGCATCGACCGCGGAGGGACGCTCGCCACGCAACTCGCGATGGACCAGTTCCAGCCCGATCCAGGTCTGGCGATCGCCCCGGACGCCCCTGACGGTGCTGCAGACGCGGACGGCCAGATCGTAAATCGTCTGTTTCCGTTCCATATCCCGGCCTCCCGAAAGGTTGTTGTGGGGCATTCCGCCTTCCTCAACTGACGAACCCGCCGGCGGTTCCCCGCCGGTCCTGTGTAGATAAGACATGGCTCCGCTCCCGCCGCTCCGGGCGTGAGAATTTCAACAATGGGCAAATGGCCTCAGCAGCAGCGTCGACAGCAGGCCGCGCGGATGGGGAAGGCGGGAACCGGGCTCATGGGTCGGGAGATGCGCCCTCTCCCGGCGAACGACAATGGATTGGTTTGTCGAATTCCGGCCAGCGCGCAGCCAGTCTGTTCTCCGGCCTATTCGACCGTGCGCGGCTTTCCACGCGGCGGCAGCTTGCGCGCCGTTTCCAACTCATGAGCCAGTTCCGCCAGGCTCAACATGCCCGGTCGCAGCGGAAGGCGCGCGACGCCGGAATTGCGCCGGTTCTCCTCGGGCCAGAGCGCCCGCCGCGCAAAGGACCGCGCCTCGTCGAACTTGCTCGACCGGATCGCGATAATCGCGGCGCCCAGGCAGCGCTGCTCCCATTCGCCGAACGGGGCCACGCCGCGGCCCAGCGCGTCGAGGATTCGGGTGATCGCCTCGACGGCCATCTTCTTCTTGTCCTCGGAGGCGAGGTCTTCGGAGGACACGGACAGCGATTTGCGCAGGGCTTCGATATCGGACATGCGCCCAGTCTAGCCGCTCGGGCGCGGCCTTGCCGCCTCTTTTCACGCTTCCTGCACAGCCCGGGAATCGGGCTCGCCCCGCGCCCCGGAAGCGGCGCAGTTCCCCGGCATCGCCATTGAAGAGGTTGCGCCGATGTCAGGCCTTGAGCGCCGCCTGCCGCGCGCGCAGCTCGTCGCTGGGTCGGACGTCATTGGAGCGGCTGTAGATCGTCACGGCGACCAGCAGCACCGCGACCATGAAGCCGAACAGGCTGCGATAGGCTTCCTCCGAGCGCGCGCCGTCGGGCAGGGGTGGGAAGGCGCCGACGATCACGCCCGACAGGCTCTGCATGCAGGCGACGCCCAGCATGACGCTGGTGTTCATGGTGGCGATGCCGCGGCCGATCAGGCGGTCGGGGAAGATGCCGCGCCCGTGGGTCATCACCATGGTGCTCGACGCGCTCAGGAAGCCGATGCCGACGATCGCTGCCATGCCGACCCACAGCGGCGCGCTGGCCCACAGCGCCAGCGTGGCGAGGATGGCGGCGATCAGCAGGGTCCCGGTGATGGCAATGCGCTTGCGCGTGTCGAATACGCGGTCGAGCGGGCTGATGGTCAGCATGCCGATCTGGTAGGCGATCACCGCAACCAGCAGCACGTTGCCCGATTCGACCCGGGTGAGGCCGTGGACCTCGCGCAGGAACGGGCCGCCCCACAGGCCCTGCACGGTGAAGGTGCAGGCGTAATTGCAGAAATTGAGCGCGAGGATGAACTTGAGCTGCGGGTTCTTCAGCACCTCGCCCAGCCCCTGCATCATCTCGGCCGCCGTCTCGGTCTTGCGGTCGAGGAAGGGATGCCCCGGCGGCGCGTCGCGCACGACGGTCCAGACGGCGATTGCCGTCAGCGCGGTGAAGACGACCATCAGGCCGAACACACCGCGCCAGCCGATCTCGCCTGTGCCCCAGGCGAGCGGCGTGGTGGCGAGCAGGTTGCCCAGCAGCCCGACAGACAGGACGATGCCGGCCAGCGTGGCGAAGCGGTCGGGCGGGAACCAGCGCGAGATCACCACCATGCTGCCGATCAGCATGACACCGAAGCCCGCCCCCATCAGCGCGCGCCCCGCCAGCAGTTGCGGCCAGGCCGGCGCCAGGGTTAACAGCGTCGCGCCCAGCACCGCGACGACCAGCATGCCGGTCACCGTGCGGCGCGGCCCGTAGCGGTCGAACAGGAAGCCACAGGGGATCTGCATCGCCGAGAAGCCGAAGAAGAACGCGCCCGTCAGCGCCCCCAGCGCCTCCGGCCCGATGCCGAGGTCGCGCATCAGGTCGAGCCCGATCGTGACGTTGGCCGCGCGGAAGAAGTGGCTGGCGACATAGGCCGTCGCCAGCGTCGCCACGATGATGATCGCCTGCCGCCGGATGCCGGGCGACATCAGGAAGCGTTTCCTCGATTGTTCATTGCCATGACAGTGCTATCGACAGGGCACCGCCGCAATCGTGACGTTCCGCCCGCCGGATGCGGCCATCGGCTTCTTCGCGGCGCAGTGCCTGGGCGGTACATTCGCACCGGCCATGAAGTCCCTCGAACCGCCCCCTCTGCGCATCCTCGAACGATTGTCGATCCATCCCTGGCTGATCGTCGGCGTCACCTGTGCGGGCGCGTTCATCGGGCAGCTCGATGCCAGCATCGTGCAACTCGCGCTGCCGGCGCTGGCGCAGGGCTTCGACGTGCGGGTCGATGCCGTGCGCTGGGTCGCCATCGCCTATCTGCTGGCCTTCGCCTGCAGCCTCGCGGTGTCGGGCCGCGTCTCGGAGATGATGGGACGCAAGCTGCCCTACCTGCTGGGCTTCGCGCTGTTCACCCTGGCCTCGCTGCTGTGCGGCCAGGCCGAGACGCTGGAGCAGCTCGTGGCGCTGCGGGAGCTA